>CAZSJY010000005.1:25545-47377 GCA_964607375.1 uncultured bacterium | reverse complement strand
CGAGACTCGGTTTGATCCGATGTAGGTTGCGGGCGCGTGATTGGCGCCCGTTATGTTGCTTTGGGAGAATTGAGATGAAAAAGATACCTTTTATATTTATTGCTGTTACATTAATCAATGTTGGGTGTAATAATCCAACTCAAGAAGATAACCAATTATGTGAAACAGAAGAGTTTTCACCAATTCAAACATTTCCAAATGCTGAAAACAAGGAACAAAAAATAATAGGAAGTTGGGAATGGATAAAAACGACCCAAGCCGGCTGGACATATCCTCCAGACATTGAAACACCAGAATCTACTGATTCATCAAATTATTATATTTTTTCATCCGATTCCATCTTTAAAAAATATCCAGACGGGTGTTTAATTTCAGAAGGAACATATAATTTTTACAATATTGGATTACCTTCGGATTCAACTATTGGTGTTAGAATTTACTATGATGCTTATGATGTAGGATTTTGGTTTAATATTCTTGATGCGGAGCCAGATACATTGATATTAAGTCAAGCCGCGTGGGACGGATCCGAATATCATTTTATTCGCATTTCAAATGAATAGAATGAAGAAATTAAAGCAACATAACCTCCACCGGACGGGAAATGATAATTCGTAATTAAAGTAGCCGGTGAGTTTATTCGTTATATTTCTTTTGTCTTATTTTAATACTGGTAAATAATGGCTAATTAATATGGCGAAAATGGGATAAGAAATGGGAAAACCGTGGTCAATATCAACAACTATTTTGAATTGAGTTCTTTTGAATTTCGGTCAAGTGTTGCTAAATTTCGCCCCTTGACAGAAAAGAAGGAATAAAGATTATGGCAAAAGTATGTGAAATATGTGGTAAAGGACCGGTAACCGGTAATAATGTTAGTCATGCTCACAATAAAACACGCAGGCGATGGTTACCAAATTTGCAACGAGTTAAAACAAATGTAAATGGAACTGTAAAAAGGATTCAGGTTTGTACAACTTGTATAAAATCCGGTAAGGTAACAAAAGTAGCATAGTCCTTTTAACCCACTAAAATTAAAAATCCCTTGTGAATTTTCGCATAGGGATTTTTTTTTGGTCTTTAACAATTCACAGAACAAAGGGGATGGGGGGCGAACCCCCCAATCATTATATTAAGGTAAATCTTACTGTATGTCTCTGTTTCTTATGAAAGCAGGAACATTGTCGTATTCATCTCCAAAAACGTGTGTCGGTTCGTCTTCTTTGGTTTCTACACTTTTCTCTGCAGGAATTTCAATCCCAGGATTATGCTCATTTTGCTTTCGTTCGTAGGTTGGGATACTATATTCTTCTTCTTTAACTTCTTTTTCTGGTGAGTTGAATTTTAAGTCAACTAGTGGTTTTTGTTCCACATCACCATCTCCATTCAATCCTGTAGCAATTACAGTAACCCGGATTTCATCAGTTAAATCTGGATCCAATACACAACCAAGGAAGATGTTTGCTCCATCACCAGCCTCTTCATAAATGATATTTGAAGCATCATTTAATTCGTGGATTCCCATATCTTGCGGTCCTGTAATATTAACAAGTAAACCTTTTGCTCCTCTAATACAAACATCTTGTAGTAAAGGTGAGTTGATAGCCTGTTGAGATGCTAAAATTGCTCTTTCTTCCCCGTGGGCAATTCCTGTACCCATAAGAGCATCACCCATATTTTCCATAACTGTACGCACATCTGCAAAATCAAGGTTTATCAATCCAGGAACATTTAATAAATCTGCAATCCCCTTTGTTGCTTGATGTAAAACACTATCAGCTAACTTAAATGATTCCACAACTGTTGTATTCATGTCTGTAATTGATAATAAGGTTTCATTAGGAATCATTAATAGAGTATCACAAGTTTTTTTAAGTTCCTTAATACCTTCCAAAGCTCGTTTTGTTCTTTTTGGTCCTTCAAAGAAGAAAGGTTTTGTTATAACACCTACCGTTAATGCTCCGCAATCTTTGGCAATCTGAGCAATTACCGGTGCTGCACCCGTACCAGTTCCACCTCCCATACCACCAGTGATGAATACCATATCAGCACCATCGATTGTTTTGGTTATAGCTTCTTTATTTTCTTCAGCAGCTCTTTGTCCGACATTAGAATCAGCTCCAGCTCCCAATCCCTTTGTGAGTTCTTTACCAATCTGAAGCTTAGTCTGAGCGTTATTTATCTCAAGATCTTGTGCATCAGTATTTATAGCGACAAACTCTACATTTGATAGATTATCTTCGATCATTCTGTTGAGTGCATTACCTCCCGCACCTCCAACACCAACAACGACTATCCGTGCTTTTTGATCTTTTAAATCTACTGGTTCAAATAACATGATTATTCCCCCTATTTAATTAATACAAGTTTCTAAAAAATTTCTTAATTTTGTAAAAGATATCTGTAAAAAACGACAAACCCATTGGCAGTTTATCCTCATCAGTTCTATCATCCCAATGATCAATAGCATAGTGAATCAATCCCACAACTGTAGAAAATATAGGATCTTGAACAGTTTCAGAAATTCCACCTGACATAAGTGGTTTTCCTATCTTTACTGGTTGATGAAAGATTTCTTGTGCTAAATCTGTAACATTATTCAGTAGAGCACCACCACCTGTTAATACAATTCCAAAAGTAAAGGTACCTCTATAATTACTTTTTCGGATTTCAGATAAAGAAAAAGTTAGAATTTCTTTCATTCTTGGTTCAATAAATGAAGCTAACTCCCTTTGAGAAATAGTTCTAGACTCTCTATCACCAATACCTGATATTGTAATAGTTTCTTCAGTACCTGATAGAGCTTCTTTTGCACTTCCATATTGACATTTCAACATCTCTGCCTGTTCTAAAGTTGTTTGAACTCCATGGGCTATGTCATAAGTGATGTTATCACCACCATAAGGAATAACTCCTGTGTGATGAACACCACCATCGTAATACACAATTACATCTGTAGTTCCCCCACCAATGTCCAAAAGTGCTACTCCGAGATTTTTCTCATTAGGATCTAGAACTGCAAATGATGAAGCTAATGGTTCAAGTACAAATTCAATTACATCAATTCCTACTTTTTCCATACAAGTTGCTAGATTTTTTTCTGTAGTTATTGCACTTGTTACTAAATGCACTCGAGCTTCTAAACGATGCCCTGTCATTCCGAGTGGATTGTCTATTCCTGTGTGATTATCAACTTTGAATTCTTGAGATAACACATGAAGGATTCGGCGTTCCAATGGTAAAGTAATTGACTTTGCATGTTCTAACACTCTCTTTACATCTGCACTTGTAATTTCTTGATCAGAAGGTATTCGAGAGTTGTTTTTACTAACGGTAATCACACCAGTATTATTAATCCCTTTAATATGGTCACCTGTTATGCTTACATAAGCTGAATCGACCTTAATCCCAGATTGAGTTTCTGCTTTTTCTACTGCAGCCTTAATTGATTCAACTGTTTGGTTGATATTTGAAACAACACCCTTCTTTAATCCATGTGAAGGACTTTGACCAACACCAAGGATTGTGATTGGCTCATCTTCAACCCATTCAGCAATCACAACTGCGATTTTTGTTGTACCAATATCTATACCCGTGATGATATATTTTGAATCTTCTTTCATTATGATTGTCTTGCTCTTCTTTCTTTAACGATAACTTGACCAGGAACTCTCAAATCAATGTATTGATAGTCTGTCAAATCACGATGTTCTTGAATTGTATTTTCAAATTCTTTTAGTATAGCGATTTGATTATAAGGTTTTGTAAAATCTAGATAGATGTTTGTTCTAAAATACCCGCTTGTCATAGTAATTAAATTATCTTTTACTTCAATTTTTGTAAGATTAGTATAAAATGTTTTATACTCAGAATTTATGTATTTAACCAAATTAAAAATATTAAGTAGATTTGATTCAGGATTCATACCTTCTTGAGTACTTAATAATTCACCAGTAATAACTGGTAGTCTGTAATATTCACCAACTTTATCATTAAAAGATAAAATCTCACCGGTTTCATCAATAACGGTTAACTTATTTTCACTTTCAAAATAAGCAATCGGTTTTCTTTCAGTAATATTTACACAAATCGAAGAGGGGAAAGTTCTCGATACATTTGCGAAATTAACGAATTCTAAATGATTAATTTGATCTTGTATTTCCAAAAGATTGATTGAAAATAAATTTGCGTTTTCTGGGATATTGATTTTCTCAAGTACTTGCTCTGTTTTAACAAACTTGTTCCCTTTCACAATAATATTTTTGTATTGAAAAGTCCCAATATGATTTGTATAAGTAATCGATCCATAAATCAGAGCAAAAACAAATATTCCAATAAATGTTCTAAAAACCCAATCTTTTAATTCTATAAATTTCTGTTTTTTCTTAGTCATTTATCAATCCCATTACAGTGTTATCTGAAAATCCTAACAACTTTATTTCAAGTTCTAATTTGATATTATCTCTTTTTACGATAGTAGTTTGAATTGTTTTTATTAGCTGAATTACATCCTCAGCTGTTGCATTATTACTATTAACAATAAAATTAGCATGTTTTGTTGAAATTTCTGCATCACCTACTTTTAATCCCTTTAATTTTGCTTTATCAATAAGATGTCCAGCAGGTGAATGAGGAGGATTTTTGAAAATGCTTCCTGCTGACCTAACATCCAATGGTTGCTTAACTTTTCGTTTATCAGAAACTTCCTTTTTTTGGTTCACTAGGCTAATAAGTGAACCTGATTTTAATTTGAATCTTGCTGATACGATAATTTCATCATCTCTAAAAGTGGAGTGGCGATATGAAAATGTAATGTCTTTACTTGAGTATGTTTTGCATTTTCCACTTAGTGTCACGACTTCAGCGGACTCAAAGCATTGAGATATCTCAGTTCCATAAGCACCTGCATTCATTTTTAACGCACCACCAACTGTACCTGGAATACCTGATAAGTTCTCCATCCCTTTCAGACTTGAAGAAATTGCAATATTAACTAAATTCCCAAGTAATACTCCTGCCTCAACTGTGATTTCATCTGTATTTGCAATTTCTAACTTATTAAAATTCTTTTTAAGCAAAATTATAACACCATCAAATCCACAATCACTCACTAAAATGTTCGAACCGGAACCAATAAAAAATACTGGAAGTTTTTCATCTGATATAAACTTTAATATATTTATCAAATCACCTGTATCTTCAGGATGAACTAAACAAGAAGCAGGACCTCCTATGCCGAATGTTGTGTAATTTTTCAATGGTTCATCGAAAAGAACACTACCTGTTGTTATTTGCTTGATATGTTGCTTAATTCCCGAGTTCATTTTGTTAACTCCTGAAAAATCATATCATTAAACTTCCAAATATCACCAGCTCCCATTGTGATGACTAAATCGTCTGGTTTTGTAATTTCAGCAATATTAGTTGGGATATCCTCCTTATTTTGTATATAAATTACATTTTTATGTCCGATTGTTCTTGCATTATCAGATATCAACCTACCGGTAATTCCATCAATTGGTTCTTCTCGTGCAGGATAAATATCAGTTACTACCAATACGTCAGAATGCATAAAAGCAAGTGCGAAATCTTGGTAAAAATCTCGTGTTCGAGTGTATAAGTGTGGTTGGAAAATTGCAACAATCCTTTTATTCCAGCCTGACCGAGCTGCCTTCAAAGTAGCTTGTACCTCTGAGGGATGATGAGCATAATCGTCAACTAACATTATACCAGAATTAGTTTTATTTCGGATTTCAAATCGTCGGCGAACTCCTGAGTAATTTTCTAATCCAATTTGTATGTCTCCAAACTTAATATCGAGTTCTAACGATAGTGATATTGCAGCTAGTGCATTTTGAATATTATGCTCTCCTGGTGCGTTTAAGTTAACATCACCTAATGTTTCTAAATTTCTCATTACTGTAAATTGTGAACATTGATTTGCATAATGTATATTCTTTGCTTGAATATCAGCTTGATTTGTTAAACCATAAGTGATAATTGGTCGTTTTATATTTGGTAAAATCCTTTGCACATTTCTATCGTCGATGCAAACAGATACAATGCCATAAAACGGAACGGAATTTGCAAATTGAGTAAATGTATTTTGAATGTCTTCTAGATTATCATAACAATCTAAATGTTCAAGTTCAATACTTGTTATTGCCGACATTGTCGGTTGGAGAGATAAAAATGTTCTATCAAATTCATCAGCTTCAACCACAATAATATCACCTGATCCAGAAATTGTATTTGAACCCAATTCGTTCACAATACCACCAATAACCAAAGTAGGATTCAATTCTGCAACTGACAATATTGAACCTAGCATAGAAGAAGTTGTAGTTTTACCATGAGTTCCACCAATAGCAATACTCGTGGATTTTACTTTAAGAAGTTCCCCTAACATTTCAGCTCGGCGTATAACTGGGATGTTTTGATGTTTTGCTTCGATGATTTCTGGATTATCTAATTTTACAGCAGATGAATAAACTAGTACATCACAATTAACTATATTGTCAGAAAAATGACCATCAAAAATAGTGATGCCAATAGATTTTAGATGATCAGTCCTATCCGAGATCAACTTATCTGACCCGGAAATAGTAAAACCGAGATTGAATAGTAGTTCTGCCATACCACTCATCCCTATACCACCAATCCCAACAAAATGAATATGTTTTGTTTTTCTAAACATCTATTTATTAGCCAATTCTAAAATTTCTTTTACTATATTTTCAGTTGCATTCGGGTTTGCCATTTGACCTGCATTCTTTTCAATTTCAGAAATTATGTGAGGTGCGTTGAGTAAATCCAATAGTGTATTTTCCAATCTCTCTGTAGTAAAATCGGATTGTTTTACAACTCGTGTAGCATCATGTTTTTCAAGAGAAAGAGCGTTTTTGGTTTGGTGGTCACCCGCAGCATGAGGAAACGGTACCAAAACTGAAGCTTTTTTGCAAAATGTAAGCTCAGCAAGAGTAATTGCTCCAGCTCGAGAAATAACAATATCAGATGCAGAATATGCATCACCCATATCAGAAATAAAATCATATAGATAAACATCTTCGTCAACAATTGAAGATCTCACCAATTCAATATCTCTTGTTCCACATTGCCAAATAATTTGGATATTAGAATTAGTAAACTTTTTATATGATGTTAAAAATCTATAATTTAAAGGACGAGATCCTTGACTACCGCCAAGAATGAATAATGTAGGTTTATCTTTAAGTCCCAATTTTTTTCTAGCAGTATTTTTATCAACGATTTTAATGTTATTCCGAACAGGATTACCTGTTAAAATCCAATTATAAGGAAAATACTCCGATGCTTCTTCAAATGCGATACAAACCTTATCTACTTTTTCAGCTAATTTTCGAGTAGTAAATCCCGGGAAAGAATTTTGTTCTTGGATGAGTGTTTTGTATCCTTGTTTTGTTGCCACAATCAGCGGTAAACCTGAAGAATATCCCCCGGTTCCCACAACTACATGTGGTTTGAATGACTTAATAATTTTCATAGAATCAAAATATGATTTTATAAATCTAAAAGGGAAAAGTAAATTTATTCCAATTGATTTTAAATTAAAGGATCTTTGGATTCCTCTGATATTTAGTAAGAATAATTGTTCTTCAGTTTTTGATAATATTTCAGCTTCAATACCAAATTTAGACCCAACAAACAGAACTTCTGCACCTATTTTTCTTAATTCTTCACCGATAGCCAACGCTGGGAATAGATGTCCACCTGTTCCTCCACCTGCAATCAAAACTCTTATTTGGTTAGGCATAAACCCTCCCGTGATGTTTGCTTAAATTGGAGTGAGAATATCGAGATATATTCAACAATATTCCCAGTATCGACATAGTTATAATTGTGTTGGTCCCACCGTAACTGATAAATGGCATTGGTAAACCTGTTGTTGGAAGTAGTCCTGTAACATAACCAACATTTATAATGAAGTACAAAAATATGTATAACACAATACCAATAGACAAGTACATTCCAAACCCATCCGGAGAGTGTTTTGCTATTTTAATTCCTCTGATAAATAACCAAAAGAATGCAATCATTATTAAAAATAATATAAAAAATCCAACTTCTTCTCCGACAACCGAAAAAATGAAATCTGTATGTGCTTGTGGTAGTAAACCGTGTTTAGTATCGCTGTCACCAATCCCTTTACCGAATAAACCTCCAGATCCAAGGGCAGCTTCAGACTGCATAGATTGCCAATTTAATGAATTCTGAGATTGATTAGGATTCCACCAAGATTTGAATCTATCCCTTTGATATCCCACAAGATACAAAATTGCAAGAGGGGTAATACTAACAGCAACAGAAAGTAAATGATTAAATTTAACACCTGCTATAAACAAAATTATGAATATCCAAATTGACATAATTCCAGCTGTGCTAAAATCTCGCTGAAATGCAATGAGAGTTACCATAGATCCGGTAATTATGAGATAGGGAAGGATAGTCCTAAATTCTCCAAGATTTTTTGTTTTTTCTAAAAATACTGCTGTAAAAATGATTAAAGCAAATCGAGCAAAGTCAGATGTAGTTATCATCTTACTTCCTTCTAAATAGATTAACCACCGAGCTTGAGAACCAGATGGGCTTAAAATATATCCCATAATAATTATAATAAAAGCTCCTAAAATTAGGATAAAAGACCAGTGTTTTAGTTTCTTATAGTAAAAAGTACTAAAAAAAATAAATGTAAATGTTCCGATGGCAACCCAAAATAGATGTCGTAATAAATAATGAGTATGGGATTGTGCAATTGCGGAACTTGCACTGTAAAGTACTACAGTTCCGAATGCAACCATTCCGACAATCAACATTAATAAAGGAGAATCATACATATAAGTTGAGTTTTTGCTCATACGCATTCCCCTTTTTTCTGAAGTACTAATTTTTTAAAAACATCTCCGCGCTGTTCATAGTTATCAAATTGATCAAAACTTGCACAAGCAGGACTAAGTAGAATGATATCATTCTTTTGAGCAATTTCGGTTGCTCTTGAGAAACTTATCGAGAAATCCCAAGAATACACTACAGAGAATTCTGATTGAAGTTGTTGTTGAATATTTTCTCCAGCATCACCGTATGAAACTATAAATTTAACTCGATTCCTTAGATATGGCGTTAATTCAGTAAAATTTGTGTTCCCTTTATCTTTACCACCCAAAATTAAAATGAGATCTTTTTCAAAGCTGGTTAACCCGGCGATCGTCGATGCAATATTTGTTGCTTTAGAGTCGTTGTAGAATTTTATACCATCAACTTCTGTAACATACTCTAAACGATGAGGTATAGGTTCAAATTCTAAAATTCCAGATGCTATATCAGAATCACTGATTCCAAATAATTTTGCCATTGTACTTGATGCCAAAATGTTCTGAATATTGTGATGCCCTTGTAATTTAATATCAACTATTTTAACTAACTCATTATTAGTTGAGTTGAAAATTTTATTTTCAGAATAATAGAAGAGAGTCTGACTATTTTGCTGAAAAGAAAATGGTTTACTGCATTTGACAGATTTCAAATTACCAAGGAGGAAAGCATCATCAGCATTGTAAACCACACAATCAGACTCTCGAGTGTTTTTTTTAATATTTAATTTTGTAATAGCATAATGATCTAGGTTGTCATATCTGTCCAAGTGATCTGGAGAGACATTTAGAATACATGATATTCGCGGAGAGAAACTATTGATTAGCTCTAATTGAAAGCTACTCAATTCTAAAATATGAACTACATCTTCTAAAGAATGAAACAACTCATAATGAACATTAGCTGAAAATGGTACTCCGATATTTCCACCAAGCATAGAATTGCTGTGTTTTTTTGCGATCATTTTGTGAAGCAAACTTGTTGTAGTAGTTTTTCCGTTTGAACCTGTAACAGCTAGAATTGGTGATGTTGTAAACCAAGAAGCAAATTCAATTTCACTAACGATTGGAATACCCTTTTCCACAAATCTCTGTACAAAATTAGAAGAGTATGGTATTCCTGGGCTGAGTACCATCAATTCAGCTTTTAGTGCTTTTCCTGAATGTTCACCAAGTTCATAATCAAATTCAGATACTTTTTCTAGTAATGTTTTAGAATTGTTTGCATCACTTACAAATGGTTTTGCACCTATATGTCTTGCCAAATGTGCTGATGCTAACCCACTTTTCCCCGCACCCAAGATTGTAATACGAACATCTTTCCAATTAGTTGATGATATGGAATTTAACTTTATCATTGCACTTTAAATGTTGTTAGAGATAATAATGCTAACAAAATTCCTATAATCCAAAACCTTATAACTACCTGACTTTCGTGCCAACCTTTTAGTTCAAAATGATGGTGAATAGGAGCCATTTTGAAGAACCGTTTACCTTCACCGTATTTTTTTTTGTGATACTTATAATATGCAACTTGTACTATAACGGAAACTGATTCTGCTACGAAAATTCCACCAATTAAGAATAATAATATTTCTTTTTTCAACAGAACAGCAAGAGTTCCAAGTGCAGCACCCATTGCTAGAGATCCTGTATCACCAAGAAAAACTTTAGCAGGATAGGCATTAAACCACAAAAACCCTATACAGGCACCAGCCATAGCTAGTGTAAAAATAGTAAGTTCACCAGTTCCTGGAAGATAAATTATGTTCAGGTAATCAGCGAAATCAAATCTACCTGTTGCATAAGCAATTGCTCCAAATGTTAAGATTGAGATAGCTACGAGTCCTGTAGCTAAACCGTCCAAACCATCAGTTAGATTTACTGCATTTGAAGTTCCAGTAATCACAAAAACTACTAATGGGATATACATCCAAGAGTATAAAATCAATGAACCATTTGCAATAAATGGAATTGAGATTGTTGTTTTAAGACTTTCACTCTCTGGATAGAAATATAGAATAAATCCTATAAGTAAACTTAGAGAAATCTGTCCCAACATTTTATATTTAGCTATCAAACCTTTCGGGTATTTTTTGATTACTTTTAGGTAATCATCTAAAAATCCGATTCCACCCATCCAAATAGTAGCTAACAAGATTAACAAAGTATATGTGTCATCCAGTTTTGCCCAGAGAACTGTGGGGAAAATAATTGCAAATAAGACAATTATTCCCCCCATAGTCGGAGTGCCCTGTTTTTTCTGGTGGGATTTAGGCCCTGTGGAGCGAATTACTTCGCCGATTTGATGTTGTTGGAGTGTGCAGATGATTTTGGGCCCAATGAGGAAAGTGATGAGCAGCGCTGTAAGTGAAGCTCCGACTGCTCGAAATGAAATATATTTAAAAACATTAAATACAAAAAAGTACTCATGAAGAGGATACAATAGATGGTATAACATTATTTTCTAACTCCATCATCTATGATGCTTTCCATTTTCATGCCTCGTGATCCTTTAATGTATAAAATGTCTTCGGGTAATAAAAAACTTCGCAATTTGTTGATTAGTTCTGATTTATGAGAAAAGTGGTACTTATCGATATTTTTATTTTTTATATTCTCAATTGTGTTTACTGTTAATGGTCCGTACCCAAATACTACATCGATATTCAATGATGAAATAAAATGACCAATTTCAGAGTGATATTGTTCTTGTAATTCACCTAGTTCTAACATATCTCCTAAAATTGCAATGTGTCGATTTTTGGGTTTTAGATTAAGAAAAGATAATAGTCCATTTTTCACCGATTCAGGATTTGAATTGTAAGTATCATTCACGATAGTATAATTGTTAATATGAATAATCTCTCCACGACCTGAAGGTGCTTTGAAAGTCTCAATAGCTCCCTTGATATCCTGTTTTTGGATTCCAAGAGTACTGACAACAGCAAAAACTGATAATGCATTTTGAGCCATTGCATTTCCGCCATATGGTAATAGAATGTCAATTCCATTTACACTTAAAACAACACGGTCAACTTCCGTCTTAATTATACCAGAAAAATCCACATTATTTTGGAATCCGTAACTAATTCGTTCAGCCTCAGTAGTCATTTGTGAAATGAATGGATTATCCATATTTACGAATGCAGTTCCATGTTTAGGAAGTACCGAAAATAGAGTAGATTTTTCTTTTGCAATTTGATCAATATTCTTAAAATGTTCTACATGTGCATCGTGTACATTTGTAATCAAACCAATTTCAGGTTTTACAATATCACATAAATATTTTATTTCTCCAACAGCCCCAGCACCCATTTCGATTATAGCGTAATCATTAGAACGATTTAGTGCAAACATTGACATTGGCAAACCGATGGTATTGTTATGGTTTCCCTCAGTTTTCATACACGATAGTGATGATGATGTCATCACTGAATATAAAAGTTCTTTAACTGTAGTTTTCCCGTTTGATCCAGTAATTCCAATAAATGGATAGGAAAAGTATTTTCTCCATTCTTCTGCGAGTACTTTTAACACTAAAGCTGATGACTGAGTTTTGATGTTGGGGATACTTATATTAATGTTTTTTTCAGAAAACACTAAAGATGCTCCACTTGAAACAGCGTCATTTATGAAATTGTGTCCATCAACATTTTCACCAGTAATAGGTAAGTAGATATCTCCACTTTGCACCAATCGAGAGTCGATTGTAAAACCGTTGATATTGTTAAATTCCATAGTTGGATATAATTTATTCAACATTTCCATAAATAAATTCTTTTCTGAGATTTTGACTCTCATAGTGTAAAACTCTCTGCAGTTTGTATATCGCTATGGAATATCTTTTCATCGCCAATTTGTTCATAGTCATCATGCCCTTTTCCCAAAATAAGCAAAATTGTATTTTTATCCATTTGAGACATTGCAGAATTGATTGCTTCTGCACGATTATAAATAATAGAGTGATTACTATTTTCAAATCCTGTGGATATTTCGTCACAAATTGTATGTACATTTTCATTTCTAGGATTATCAGAAGTAACAAATACTTTTTCCGAGTATTTTTCTGCAATTTTTGCCATTAGCGGTCTTTTAGAATGATCTCTGCTTCCACCACAACCAAATAGTGTGTATATATTAGTATTAGGTGAAGAAAAATCTTTTACCATTGTTAATATTTTTTCATAAGCATCAGGAGTGTGAGCGTAATCAACAAATACTTTTCCAGGAATTTGGATATTCACATTTTCCATTCGTCCTGGAATTGTAGTACATTCATCGATTCCAGAAATTATGGATGAAATTGGAATATCAAGTGCAATAGCTGATGCAACAGAAGCCATAATATTTGATAAATTGTAGATTCCTATAAGTTTAGAATTGATTTCAAATATGTCACCTTTGTATTTAAGCGTTGCTTGGATTCCTTCCATCGTGAGTTCGTAAGAAACAGGATGCAAAACAGCAGATTTATCAAACCCATAAGTTAAAACTTCAGTTGAAGTTTTTTCAATTATTTTTACTGTATATGGGTCATCTAAATTTAAAATTGCAGTTTTATTAGAAGTCAATTGTGTAAAAAGTTTAAGCTTTGCCTGAAAATATTTTTCAATAGTTTGATGATAATCTAAATGATCTTGAGTTAAATTTGTGAAAACTGCAATATCCACATCAACATCATCAACTCTATGAAGTTCGAGTGCATGAGATGATATTTCCATAATTGCATGCTGTATTCCACCCAATTTCAGGGTTCTAAGCAATTGCTGAACCTCTACAGATTCAGGTGTAGTAAATCCTGTACTTGTCATACCTGAAGGTGTAGAAAATCCAAGTGTACCAAGAGAACCACAAGGTACATTGTCAATGGTTAAAATGGACTTTAACAATTGAGTTATTGATGTTTTTCCGTTTGTGCCTGTAACTCCAACTATGGTCATACTATTTGATGGATGTTCATAAAAATTTGCAGCAACTTTCGACATAATCTCGCGAGGATTTTTCACCTGAATAACCGGAACTTCTACACCAAAAAGAGATCTTCCATTGGAGATTATTGCTGAAGCACCTTTATCTATAGCATCACGAATGTAATCATGTCCGTCAACAAATTGACCTTTAAGAGCTACAAATAATGTTCCTTTTTTTACTTTTCTAGAATCATAAGTTATGTTTTGAATTGAGCGGTTGTCAGGTTTCCCGTCAAAATCAACTCCTAATAATATATCTTGAAGCTCAGCAGTCACTTTGTTTCCCTCAGATGTGATGAAAATCTATTATCAAATTTTGAATTCCCTGCGTATAACTGATTTGTTGAGTGTTGTAGATTTTTTTCTAAATTAATAATTCGTTCAAAAACTCGCCGCACAATAGGAGCTGCAGTTTCATTTCCCCAGTGAAATCCATATTGTGGAGAATCAACTGATACTACACAAACATAATCTGGGTTATCAATTGGAAATATTCCAGCAAATGAAGATATAAATTCTTTCTGAGAGTATTGGCCTTCAACGAACTTTTGAGCAGTCCCGGTTTTACCTCCAACTCTGTAACCAGGTATTTCAGCTTTATTTCCAGTACCTGAGTTCACAGTATTTTCAAGCATCAACAGAATTTCGTTAGAAGTTTCTTGGGATATTACGCGTCTGATATTTTTGGTTTCTGATAATTGAATTACATCTCCACTACGATTTATTTGATTGATTATGTATGGTTTTAGCAAGAAACCTCCATTTGCAATTGCACAATAAGCAACAGCTGTCTGAAGTGTTGTTGTTGAGATTTCTTGACCAATCGCTATTTCAGGTCCGGACAAATTTTCCCATTCTCTAAAATTACGCAGAGTTCCTTCACTTTCATTAGGTAACTGTATATGGGTTTGCGAACCAAATCCGAATATTTTTGCGTATTGAAAAATTAGCTGAGCCCCAATGTCTTCGGCTATTTTTGCCATACCAATATTACTTGAGTGCTTTAGAATTTCCGATATTGTTAAAGTTCCATTGGGTTCGTGGTCATTGATTATATGGTTAAACAATTTGTAAGATCCATTTTCACAATTATATGATGTGTCAAGAGTTAAACCACCAGATTCCAATGCAGCTGATATTGTTACTATTTTAAATGTTGAACCAGGCTCATATGGAAACGAGATAGCTAAATTATGATGATTTTGAACAGGATAAGCCCAATATTCATTTAAATCAAAACTTGGGACGGAGGCAATTGCTAATATCTCTCCAGAAAATGGATTTAAAATTATTCCATTTGCAGATTTTGCTTTTCGTTTTGTTACAGTTTTTTCAAGTTCATCCTGAAGTATTGATTGCATAACAATGTCAAGGGTTAATTGAATATCAGCACCATTGTTTAGAATAGGTTGTGTTTTATCCGAAGATGTAATAAATGTATTTTTACCATTTCTATTATATGTTTTTTTACCAGTATCTCCTTTTAGAACAGTATCAAATTGTTTTTCAATCCCTACAACACCTTTATTATTTGTATTTACATAACCAATTACTTGTGCTGCTAAATCTCGATATGGATAATATCTTCGTAGCTCAGATTCAACCGTTAAGCCTGTAATTTTTTTCTTTTTCCATTTATTATTGAGATAGTAGTCTTCAAAAAGTATTGGATAACAATCTGTTTCAATAATATTTTTTTCAAGTACTACATAATTCAAACGAGAATTTAGTTTATTTTCGTAATATGACTTCTCTTTATTAAAAGTTTCGGAAAACAAATCTACAATTAATTCCCTATCATATATATATTTGCTATTTAAACTAACACCGAAAGTGTAGTAAGTTGTGTTCTGAGACAATTCGACACCAGATCTGTCAAAGATTTTTCCTCTTTCAGCAGAAACAGATTTTGTTATCGTAGATTTTGTTTTGACGTTATTTTCCATCTCTTCATTTCTAACTATCTGTATATAGAACAATCTTCCTGACAGCAAAACCCAAGATAGCACCAAACAAGTAACCACTACACCAATTCGTTTACGGTGTTCGATGTACAATCGTGTCATGAATTATCCTTTAATATTACCTTTAGAGACTCAGGAGATGGAGTGTACATTCCAAATTTATCACCGACAATTTTACTAATATGGTCAGGGCGAGTTAAGTCTCTGATTTTACCTTCTAGGACTACAATTTCGTTTCTAATTCTTGATTTATTTTTTGCAAAGATATCAATATCTTTTTGCAGTTCTCGGCATTCGTTTTTTATCCCGACGACAGATATTGCAAATATTGTAATTCCAATAATTCCAACAAAAAATTGAAGTAATCCTCCAGCATTTTTTGTTGTTTTTCTTTTTATGTTTGCCATTATATTCGCTCAGCAATTCTGAGTTTTGAGCTTCTTGACCGTGGATTTTCTGCAATTTCTCTTTCACTAGGTAGAATTGCTTTTTTGCTTACCCATTTAAACGAGGGAGTAATATCACAAGAACAAACTGGTAATTCTCTTGGACATATACAAACTCTTGATTCGTCATTGAAAAATCTCTTTACAATTCGATCTTCAAGTGAGTGAAATGTAATTACTGCGATGCGACCACCTTTTGATAGATATTTTTTTGAATGAGATAATACTTCTCTAAGAGCTCCAAGTTCATCGTTTAAATAAATCCTAATTGCTTGGAATACCCGTGCAACAGATTTTATTTGGAATTTCCCAAAAACAACTGATGTAACTGCATCTTTTAAGTCAGAAGTGGTATTCATTTTATTTTCTTTTACTTTTTGGACGATAGAATTAGCAATTTTCTTGTAATATCGTTCTTCTCCAAAATCGCGGATGATCTGACCCAGTTCATTTTCATTAACAGAGTTTAAAAAATCTTTTGCTACTAACTTGGTTTTTGTGTTTAACCTCATATCTAAGGGACTTTGAGACTGATATGAAAATCCTTTTTCCGGAGAATCGATTTGATATGACGAAATACCTAAGTCAAGTAAAATGCCATTCACTTCTTGAATTCCCAACTTTTTAAGGATTTGAGGGAAATGTCGAAAGTTAGTGTGATGTAGAGAAAATAATTTTGTTTTAGTATTGAACGAGGATAAGAGTTTGTCGGCGAAATGCAAAACATCTGAGTCAGCATCCAATCCAATTAGTCTTCCAGTTGGGCTGAGTTTTCCTAGAATCTCTCTCGAGTGTCCACCTAAGCCGACTGTCCCATCCAAATAAATCCCATCTGCGTCGGTTATTAGTAGGTTTGTGATTTCCTGCTTCATAATCGGCAAATGGAAAAATGAATTTTGCATTATCAGAAATTAATATCATTTGCCAAATCCTCAAAATCCTCTGAGTCAATGTTTAGTTTAGCAGTTTCAAATTTTTCTAATTCTAGTGGGTCCCAAATCTCGATTTTCTTTATCATACCAATAAAAACGACATCTTTAGTGATGTTTGCAAATTTTGACAATGTCTCGGGTATTTGGATTCTTCCTTGACTGTCAAATTGAACATGAGTAGCAAACCTGACAATAGACCGGACGAATGTTCGATGTTTTTGTTTCATCGAACTTAGCAGGCTAAGTTGCTGCTCTACAACTTGCCATTCGTCAAGGGGATAAAGGAGGAGACAATTATCAAATCCCTGTGTTAATACAAATGTCCGGTCATTGACAGGTTTCAATGCTTTTCTATATTTTGCCGGGATGTTTACACGATTTTTCTGATCAATCGCATAACGGTATTCACCCGTGAATGATATATTTAAATTACTGTTCATTAGTTTATCTGCACTCAAAATAAGGGATAATTCCCCATTTCTACCCACAATAATATTCTAATTACCCACTACAATGCAAGTATTATTTGCAATTATTTGAAACTATTTTGAAAAATATGTTGGAAAGTGATTGAAATTAGTAGTTGGAGAGAAAAAGAAATACTCGATTTTCTCTACATCAAACTAGTATCTACAAAATGGAGTTATATGGTAGTATTGGATTTCTAGTGTTTAAAATATGTAACGGATATAGATCCATCAGAAACAATTGAACCTCGTATTGCAGAACTGCCTTCAAGTAATAAAAAAGGTGTTATATTAACATTATTAATTTTTACACCTACATGCTTTGCATCCCAAAGATCAAATAATAATGTATCAGAAAATGTAAATTCTCTTGAGAATCCTGCATCAATTAAACTGTTGTAATCAACATCATTTGTCTTTATGTGAACTATAGTTTTAGTATTTGCTGTTAAATAAAACGAAAATGGAGCAGTTACAAGAAGTTTTTTAGAATCTTGCTTGATCAATTTTTCATTTGAGAAAAGAGATTCTACAAGATATTGAGTCCCAGGAAAAGAATTGTTAGTGTCTATCTTTAAACTATCGGATAAAACTGTATCTTTATGGACCAGCTGAATTTGTTGACTTGCGGTAGAAGGACTAGTTTCATTTGTTAAATGATTTAGAAACTTGAATAGAAAGAAAATGGCGACCATTAAAGCAATAATTCCCAATATTTTCTTCTGTGATAATGATGACACCGTTACATCATCACCTATATAATCTTCAGAACTCGGTTTTGTTTTTATTTCATCAATTTCTGTTTGTTTTATTGTGGTTTCGCTGATTGTTCCTGTTGTATATAATTCGAAATCGTTTAATGTTTTATCTGGATCAAAACCGATTTCAATTGCATATGATCTAAGAAAAAGCCTTAAATATACGGATGGAAGTACCGAAAAGTCTCCGCTTTCGATGGCTTGCAAAAATCTAGGATTTATCTTTGTCCGTTCAGAAATCTCTGAAATTTCAATATTCTGAGATTCTCTATGAGCTTTTAATTCCTTAAAAAATGGTTGAGTTTGAGTCATAATCAGGGTGTCAAATTAGATATAAAAATTTTTGTACTCCAAGCATTTTATCATAAAAATGAAATATTTATTTCCAGTTTTCGTATTGTTTGCAAAAATTTGGAAATTGGAAACCCTACAACATTGTAATAACATCCATTAATATTGTTAACAAATGACGCTCCCCAATCTTGAATTCCATAACTTCCAGCTTTATCATAGGGTGCATAATTGTCGATATAATAATTGATGTCAGATTTTGATAAATGGTTGAACGAAACTTCGGTTTTTTCATAGAAAACGATATCGATATTTCGTATAGAACATTGTAAAGCAATTCCGGTGTATACAAAGTGAGTGTTTCCACTAAGATTTTCCAACATCTCTATTGACTCACTTCTATCCGTTGGTTTTCCTAAAATATTTTTACTAAATACAACAATTGTATCTGCTCCGATAATGAGAGATTTCGGATATTGTATAGATATAGAATTTGCTTTTAACTTTGCTAGATTTTGACAATAAACCTCAGGTTCGTTTTTTTGAGAAACTATTTTTTCATCAACATCTGGCGGTACAATATCAAATTTAATATCGAGCAAAGAAAGAAGTTGTTTTCGTCGAGGACTGTTTGATGCTAAAATGATATGAGTTGGGTTGGTTGACATATTATTTTGTTTTCGATAATTTCTCAATACTCTCAAATTTCGAACCGGCTTCTGATTTAGCCTTGAAATGATATAGATAGGTTCCGTTGGCTATCAACTTCCCAAATTCATCTTTACCATCCCATTGAATTTCATTGTATCCGGAAGATAAACTTCCTCTAGTTATGGTTTTAACTTTTCTTCCACTAAGAGAATATATATTGATTGTTACTTCCCCATTTTCGGAAAGATGAAACGTGAAATCTGTTCTATCCCCAAATGGATTTGGAAAATTTAGAATATAATCAGCGTGAAAATCAAAATTATCTGTAAAATATAGAGTATATTCTTCTTCAGTAATATTATTAACATTGTCCCAAGCTTTCAAGTGGATCTGATGTTTACCTGAAAGTGTGTCCGGAAGAAGTAATAAAACAGAACCACGAGTTGGTGTTTCATAAACAAACTGATTATTCAAGATAGTTGCTTGATTCTCATCGAAATAATCTATCCAATAGCACAGATTGTGCCCCATTGCCCCCATCAAGTTGATTCCAGAATTATCTTCATAGTTTAAAGTTATAGAAAATGGTTTAGATATTACTCCACCATTTTGTACTGTCTGATTATCTTGATAGATTGTTATTATAGGGCCTTCAAAATCGGTTTGGTCTGATTGTGTGGGATAAATTGGTATGTCTATTAAATTATCAATCTGAAATGATGATGTGTTGTAGAAATCCTCTGCATATACTATGATTTGTGCAGTACAAGTGTCACAGAATGATAGGTCCATTGGAATTATGAAATCTGTCGAATTGGTAACTCCCCCTTGAAAAATAATATCACCTGGATTGGAATATCTAAGTGTTGTGTCTGAGTATTCTCGAACTATAGATTTATCTGGTCCATAAACTGATAGATAACCCGAATTTGATAGTAGATCTACAGTTGCAGGATTCAGTATTGTGAAAGAACTTGAAGTTGTTGTGTCAATGATTTCGGATATCTTGGGAAATGGAAGTTGCATTGCAGGATCGCCAAATAAATGAAATATATAGGAACCTTCACCCCTTTTTGTAGCTTTTATCAAATCTCCGAAACGATATGTTAGTTGATTTTGTACATGGCAAACAATACTATCTGCTATACTTCTAAGAGATTTAAAATTTGCACCAAAACCAATACTTCTACTTGTTGTAATTACCCCAATTGCACCATCAGATTTTGCAATAAGAGCCTCAGGCATAGAATCTTCTCCGTCGTATTTTCCAAATGAACAAGTACCCACAACCCAAATTGTGTTCACCGGATCATTGATAGAAGACAAATCTCTATTTAAATTGATTATCCGCTCATCGCTTAGTGTGTGAGGAGAACCATGTCCAACATAGTTAATTAAAGCCACTCCTGAGTTTATTGTTGCAAGGATATCTTCAGTCATATTCGGATGTGCCAACCATCCACCATCAGGAATAGGAACATAGTCTGTACCATAAACTGTAGATACATTTAGAATATTATGAATTCGTTTGTATAGAGAATCTGAGTACGCTGTATGAGAAATTTCTGAACTTATTGAAGTTCCAGATTTATTTTCGTCATCAGAAAAAAGTAAGATTCGGGATCGCCAATTGTCAGGGACTCCTGGTAACTGTTCTTCTTCATAAAATCGCAGAGTGTATCTCTTCAGTTTTTCCACAAAAGTTAATGCATCATTAAGGTTACTGACTGGAATTCTACCAGTTGACAATATAGGATTAGAGTTAGAACTTATACTTGGAGAAGTATAGAAATCATCAGATGGAGTATTCCCTAAATATATTGGTGGGAGTGAGGTTTCATCTCCGAGTAAAAGGAAGTAATCTATAGACTGGGTTGAATACATTCTATCTTGAATAAATTCTCGTATTGCATAAGATTCAATTTCTTCTGGGTATTCAGAAAAAACATCGGTGTTCAACACTATTTCAACATTCAATTGATTTTCTGTAGGAACCAAAGTTTCGTGTAGAACTTTGATCGAATCTGCAACTTCCAATAGGGTTTCAGAAGTAATGATGATATATTCAGTTTCATTTTTATCTCTTGATAAAGTGCTCAAACTTTTTTTATTAATTATTTCAGGATGAATAGAAAATATCTCTGGGAAAGTTGGATCATCATCAATCAATATTCTGAGTGTTCCACTTTTAAGATATTCTAATCTACCTTTATCTATTCTCCATGGTACAATGTCAACACTTATAGTTGGGCACCCACGATATGAAAAAGGTGGTTGAACGATGATAGAAGATGTTATGTTTGGTAATATTAGGTCAGAATTAGGAATTATATCCCAGACTTGATTTTCTATATTTGCGTGAATAAGATTTTCAGAAGTTACTGCAAACTTATAGCTGAAAACATCAATTATAGAAGAATCAATGATAATCTGAGAATTTGCTA
>CAZSJY010000005.1:0-25445 GCA_964607375.1 uncultured bacterium | reverse complement strand
CGGAAAGACAAGTAAGTTCCACATTTTGATAGAATTTAAAAGAATTTGGAGAGAACATGGCTTTTAATTTTGAAATGATAAAACAACATTATTCGCAGTTGGACAAAAAAATAACATCTGCAAAAAAAGTGTTAAATAGACCGATGACTTTTGCTGAAAAAGTGCTGTATGCACATTTATCCGAAACAGTTTTTACTGAGTATAATCGTGGTGAGGATTACTCGGAATTTAATCCAGATATGGTAGCAATGCAGGATGCAACTGCGCAAATGGCTTTATTGCAATTTATGATGTCTGGTAAAACCAAAACTGCTGTACCATCAACTGTTCATTGTGATCATCTGATTCAAGCAAAAGTAGGAGCAAAAGATGATCTCGGTCAGGCGATAAACACAAACGAAGAAGTTTATGATTTTCTGTCGTCAGTATCCAATAAATATGGCATTGGATTTTGGAAACCAGGTGCTGGAATCATTCACCAAGTGATCTTAGAAAATTACGCATTTCCAGGTGGAATGATGATTGGAACTGATTCTCACACTGTCAATGCTGGGGGTTTGGGAATGATTGCAATTGGGGTTGGAGGTGCAGATGCTGTTGATGTTATGGCAGGACTTCCTTGGGAGTTGAAATTTCCTAAATTAATTGGAGTAAAACTCACTGGGAAATTAAATGGATGGACTGCACCAAAAGATATTATTTTACATCTCGCTGGTTTGTTAACGGTCAAAGGCGGAACCGGAGCAATTATTGAGTATTTTGGCGATGGATGTTCTTCAATATCTTGTACTGGTAAAGGAACAATTTGCAATATGGGAGCAGAGATAGGAGCAACAACCTCAATCTTCCCATTTGATAGAAAAATGGAAGCATATCTACTAGCAACTGGTAGAGAAGATATTGCCTCTGAAGCAAACAAAGTAAAAAAACATCTTACAGCTGACTCGGATGTAATTGAAAATCCAGAACAGTATTATGATCAAATTATCGAGATTGATTTAACTACTTTAGAACCATATCTAAATGGACCATTTACTCCAGACAAAGCATGGCCTATTTCACAATTTTCTAAAGCTGTTAAGGATAATGATTTTCCTAAAATATTGGATGTTGGGTTAATTGGATCTTGTACAAATTCGTCTTATGAAGATTTAGACAAAGCATCATCATTGGCTAAACAAGTAATCGAGAAAAATCTCAAACCAAAAGCACAATTCTTGATTTCTCCTGGATCTGAACAGGTAAGATACACAATAGAAAGAGATGGTCAACTTGAATCTCTGCAAAAAATGGGAGGTGTTATTTTGGCAAATGCTTGTGGTCCTTGTATTGGGCAATGGGCAAGAGAGGGTGCAGAAAACGAAGATAAGAATTCTATTATCACTTCTTTTAATCGGAATTTTGCTAAGCGAGCAGATGGAAATCCAAACACATACGCGTTTGTAGCCTCTCCTGAAATTGTTACAGCTATGACAATTGCAGGGGATATGACTTTCAATCCGTTAACAGATACTCTTAAAAACGAAATTGGTGAGGAAGTAAGATTAACTCCACCGCTTGGAGACGAACTTCCTACAAAAGGATTTGAGGTAGAAGACGCTGGATACCAAGAGCCAGTTGAGAACGGAAAAGATGTTGAGGTCATTGTTAAACCTGATTCAGAACGACTCCAATTACTAACAAGATTTAAATCTTGGGATGGAGATAATATTACAAATCTAAAACTACTGATAAAAGCCAAAGGTAAATGCACAACAGATCATATTTCTATGGCAGGACCTTGGCTGAAGTATCGTGGTCATCTTGATAATATTTCAGATAATTTGTTATTGGGTGCGGTAAATGCATTCAATAATGAAGTAAATAGTGTAAAAAATCAGTTAACCGGTGAGTATGATGAAACTCCAAAAGTTGCCAGAGCATATAGTGACGCTGGAGTGAATTCGATTATCGTAGGAGATGAAAATTACGGAGAGGGATCATCTAGAGAGCACGCTGCAATGGAACCCCGCCATAGAGGAGTAAAAGTTGTACTAGTGAAATCTTTTGCTAGAATTCACGAAACAAACCTGAAAAAACAAGGCATTTTAGCTTTAACATTTGCAAATCCTAGAGATTTTGATAGAATCAGGGAAGATGATAAGTTTACTATATTTGGTTTAGATAGATTTCTACCTGGTAGAAATCTATATATCGAAGCTAAACATAAAAATGGTAAAACTGACATTATTAAAGCAAACCACACATTTAGTGATAAACAAATAGAATGGTTCAAAGCTGGGAGTGCTATAAATACCGTAAACACTTGAGTGTATATGCATAATTACAACCAATTCTTATCAACAAAATCGCTATAAAATATTTTACCCTTTCTCTTGCAGAGAATGTTACGGCATTGTAAATTTTCAGGCTATTTTAGTGTGTGATTTTTGATAGGTGAATAAGATGTTTGAGCAACTACAGGATAGGTTTTCTAGTATTTTTAAGACCATACGAGGTCATGGAAAGATTACCGAATCTAACATTTCAGATGCTATGCGTGATGTTCGAAGAGCATTATTAGAAGCTGATGTGAATTTTAAAGTAGCTCGTAAATTTGTAAACTCCGTAACTGAAAAAGCGGGAGGGGGAAAAGTTCTTACTTCCGTTACACCGGGACAGCAGTTTATCAAAATTATTCAAGATGAACTAACAGAGTATTTAGGAGGAAATACTAAGGAAATTCAATTTGGTTCATCAGGTCATACTACAATTGTAATGGCTGGTTTACAGGGTTCAGGCAAAACTACAACCTGTGCAAAACTAGCAAGATTTTTGAAAAATAGGCGTCAGAAGAATCCATTTCTGATTGCAGCAGATTTACAAAGACCAGCAGCTGTGGATCAATTAAAAGTACTCGGTAAACAAATAAATGTACCGGTATATTCTGAAGAAACAAAAGATCCTCTTAGAGTTGTTAATAATGGTTTATCTCAAGCGAAATCACATAATGTAGATTTGATAATTATTGATACTGCAGGTCGTTTACATGTTGATGAGCAATTAATGGATCAACTAAAGCAAATTGTAAATTTATCAAATCCGAATGAGATTCTTTTTGTAGCAGATGGAATGACTGGACAAGATGCAGTAAATTCATCCAAAGCATTTTCTGAAACAGTTGATATTACTGGAGTTGTACTTACCAAAATGGATGGTGATACCAGAGGTGGAGCTGCGGTTTCAATCCGTGAAGTAACTGGTAAACCGATTAAATTTATCGGCACTAGTGAAAATATGGATGGATTAGAACCATTTCACCCTGATAGACTAGCTAAAAGAATTTTAGGAATGGGCGATGTGGTTTCTCTTGTTGAAAAAGCTCAGGATTTTACTGATAAAAAATCTGCAGAAAAACTGCAGAAGAAGTTAGAACAGAATTCTTTTACTCTTGAAGATTTTCAAGATCAATTGAAGCAAATTCAGAAAATGGGTTCTTTTTCACAATTAATGTCAATGATTCCTGGAGCTGGAAAGTTAAAAAATTTGAATATGGATGATCGTCAGTTAAAATGGGTTGAAGCGATTATCTTTTCTATGACGCCTACTGAAAGACGAAATCCAAATATTATCAATGGATCTCGTCGAAAAAGAATAGCAAAAGGTAGTGGTCGACCGGTGTTTGAAGTTAATCAGTTACTGAAACAGTTTGGTCAAATGAAATTGATGATGAAGAAAATTGGAAAATCCGGAATACCCCGGATGCCATTTAAAATTTAGTTAAATAGGAGAAGTTCGTTGGTACGGATTAGATTAAAAAGAATGGGTCGAAGAAAACGCCCATTTTATCGAATTGTGGTGATTGATTCTAGAAGTCGTCGTGATGGGCGAGAAATTGAAAGATTGGGTTGGTTCGATCCTCTTAATAATGAGAATGAACTAAAAATTGATGATGAAAGAGTACTTCATTGGTTGAATGAGGGAGCACAACCGAGTGAAACTGTAAGTAACCTTTTCAAAAAAACTGGTTTGAGTTTTAAATGGCATCTTACCCAACAAGGCAAATCTCAAGATGATGTTGACAAAGAATTATCTGAACTACTTGCAATGCGAAAATCCAAACATGATGAAGTAATTGCAAAAAAAGAAAAGGCAGAAGCAAAAGAAGAAAAAGTGCAAGTTGAATCAGACTTAAAATCTCAGCAAGATACTGTTGAAGAAGCGTCTGAATCTACAGAAGAACCGAAAGATGAAGAAATTGCAACCGAAGTGGTTGAATCTGTGGAGGAAGACTCTTCAAAATAAGAGTAAATAGAGGAGAGTTAAGATGAAAGAGTTCTTGGAGAATATGGTTAAACAGATAGTTGATAAACCAGACGAAGTTAAAGTGGAAGTTTTGGAAAGTGATTCAACTAAAATATTCGAATTGACTGTTGGTGAAGGTGATATAGGAATGGTAATTGGAAAACGAGGAAAGAATGTTGGAGCTCTTCGTACACTTCTTTCAGCTGCAAATGCCAAAACTGGTAGTAAACGGGCGATTCTTGAAATAATTGAATAAAATTTCCACTCAAAATCTTGTAATCCTTGGTGAAATTGTAAAACCTCATGGATTACTTGGTGAGGTTAAAGCGAGAATATACAATCCATCTTCTGAAATATTATCAGAAGGAAAAATCGTATGGTTAGTTGGTGATGATAAACTCAAAAAACAATTCACAGTTGAGAAAGTTGGGTTGCCATCTCCTAAGCTTATCTTGAAATTTATGAGTATTTCTAACAAGGAAGAAGCCAGACGAATTGTTGGGGCAAAGATTTCTATCGAAAGAGAGAAACTACCCAAATTAGGAAAAGATGAGAATTACCTTGTTGACCTTGTAGGTTTGCAAGTATTTAACGAAGAAGAAGAATTTTTAGGAAAAGTAACGGACATTCTGAGTTTACCGGCTAACGATGTGCTAGTGGTAAAACAATCAGAAAAAGAAATTCTTATTCCTATTATTGACGAAATTGTTAAGCTTATTGACTTTGAGAATAAAAAGATGATCATTCATCAGATGGAAGGATTGTTACTCTAATGCTATCAGTCCATATTTTAACACCTTTTACAAAAATGGTGGAAGCTATTGTGGATGAGAGTATTTTGAGAAGAGCAAAAGAAAAAGGATTGGTAAATTATTCAATTTATGATCTTTTTAAGTTTGCAGATTCACCTCACTACAGAATTGACGACTATCCATTTGGTGGTGGTTCTGGGATGATTATGAAACCAGAGCCGGTGTTTAGGGCTTATCGAAATGCAGTTGGGGATCAACCCAATGAAAATTTACGGGTAATATTTCCTACTCCAGATGGTGAAATATTATCACACGAAAAAGCACTAGAATTATCACAAACTAGTGAACTAATGTTCATTAATGGCCATTATAAAGGCATTGATCAGAGGATTAGAGATACATTAGTTACTGATGAAATCTCTATTGGAGATTATGTTCTTACTGGAGGTGAACTTCCAACTTTGATAATTCTAGATTCAATTATTCGTTTGATACCTGGAGTTTTGAATAGTTATGAATCTGCTGAAACTGATTCGTTTACTTCTGGATTGTTGGATGGACCGCATTATACTCGCCCAGAAGAATTTGAAGGGATGAAAGTTCCTGAAGTTTTATTATCTGGTCATCATAAAAATATTGTTGACTGGAGATTAAATCAACAAATAGAAAAAACTAAAAAAAGACGAACAGATTTATTTAGAAAATATTTAGAATTACTTACTGAAGAAAAAGAAAACGGAGATAAAAATGGATAAGATAGCATCAGCAACTCAAGATTATATAAATACAAATTTACCTGATTTTAGATCAGGTGACACAGTATCAGTTGGAGTAAAAGTCATAGAGGGTACTCGATCTAGAATTCAGAATTTTGAAGGTGTTGTTATAGCAATTTCATCTGGCTGTGGAACAAGTAAGACATTTACAGTTAGAAAAATTTCTAATGGAATTGGTGTAGAAAGAATTTTTCCGATGCATTCACCAAATATCGAGACTGTGAAAGTTCTCAAAAAAGGTAAAGTCCGTCGAGCAAAATTGTATTATTTGAGAAAGCTAAAAGGCAAGGCTGCTCGAATTAAAGAACGAATTTCTTAATTTTATTTAAAAGAACTTATGAAGCTCCCTGTCTGTAACATTCGGTAGGGAGCTTTTTTTGTTTAATGGAAATTAGAAAGAAAATATTAATCACAACTAGTATTGGACATTTTTTAGTTCATAGCATTACTTTAATTTTTCCTGCAATATTGATAATTCTAAGAAATGAATTTAAAGTTTCATTAATTCAACTTGGAGAACTGGCAACAATACAATTTGCTTTTTTTGGTTTGGCGTCAATCCCAGGAGGTTGGTTAGTTGACAAATTAGGATCTAGAAATGTACTACTAACCTATTATGTTGGTATTGTTTTATCGGTCATTTGTATTATTTCCACTCAATCTTTTTCTCAACTTGCTTTTGGTTTAGGTTTGTTGGGATTATTTTCAGGTTTATATCATCCAGCTGGATTGAATTTAGTTAGTCATACTAAAAATATCAGTCAAAATATGGCTTATCATGGGATATCTGGTAGTTTAGGTTTAACTTTTGGTCCGATTATTGGAGCTGGAGTTTCCGCTTTGATAGATTGGAGACTATCGTATGTATTACTTGCAATTTTATCTTTAATTGGGAGTATTTTTACATATACAAAATTGGATTCTGATAAACCAATAAAGTTGCATAGTCATAGAGTTAAGTTTAGGATATTAAAAGTCCATTATATAATTTTAGCTGTGGCTTCAATTTGGGGATTTGCTCATCAAGGATTGTTTAGTTATTTACCACTATATTTTTCAGAGTCGGTTGACTTGAATATGGACGCAGTTATTACTGGTGGAATGTTAACTGCTTTCGTGCTAATACTGGGTGTAGTAGGACAAATTATTGGTGGAAAACTAGGTGCTCATATCCCAAGGAAAAAACTACTTGTTTGGGTAGTAGGTTTGAATATACCATTTTTATTATTAATGGGATATCAAACAGGACCTATACTCATTTTGATAGTTGGGGTTCTAGGAGCAATTAATTTTACTTTCCAACCGGTAAACAATAGTTTGATTGCAGATGTTACTTCAAAAGGAAACAGAGGTCTGATTTATGGATTATCGATGGGATTAGGATACGGAGTTGGTTCTTTGGCAGCAACAATTGGAGGATATATAGGTGAGAATATTCAGCTAAGTTATATATTCCCTTTTCTTGCAATTTCCTTAATTCCAGGAGTTCTCTTAGCACTACTTCTGTTTAAAAAATGAAAAATTCAATTTCAATTTATCTTGATTTGTTTCCACTTTCGTCAATACCTTACACACTAATTATTAATCAATAACAAGGATTTAAAGATGTCAAGTAGAGTAAATTTGGGAAAAATGTCAAATCGACTCAGAAAGTTAAACGAGATTGGTATTGCTCTATCAAAGGAGAAAGATATCAATCGTTTGCTTGAACTGATTCTAGAAGAAGCGAAAAGCTTTGCCTACGCAGATGCAGGTACTTTGTATATGATGATTGATGACGACACTAGATTGCAGTACAAGATTATGCGAACTGACTCATTAAATTTCAAATTAGGAGGCACTGCTGAACCAGTTCCTGATAGCATTTATCCTGTTAAATTGTATAATCCAAAAACTGGTGAACCAAATCACAACAATGTATCAGCTCATTCAGCTTTGACCGGTGAAACAATTAATATACCGGATGCTTATAAAACAGATGGGTTTGATTTTTCTGGAACACAAGGATTTGATGAAAAACATAACTATCGTTCTCAATCGTTTTTAACTGTTCCAATGAAAAACCACGAAAATAAAGTAATCGGAATTCTACAATTGATAAATGCACAAAGTCTGGAAAACAATGAGATCATTCCATTCACTCCAGAAATTCAATATGATGTAGAATCACTTGCTTCACAAGCAGCTGTTGCTCTAACAAACAAGATTTTAGTAGATGACTTAAAACATTTATTAGAATCCTTCATAATGACAATTGCTGATGCAATCGATAGAAAATCACCATACACCGGCGATCATTGTAGAAATGTTCCAAAGTTAACATTGATGTTAGCTGATAAAGTAGCCGAAGTGGATGATGGTCCTTACAAAAAGTTCTCAATGAATGATGAAGAAAGATATGAACTTGAGACGGCATCTTGGTTGCACGATTGTGGGAAAGTAACAACTCCGGTTCATATCGTAGATAAAGCAACAAAATTGGAAGCAATTTTTGATAGAATCGAGTTGATTCGAACTAGATTTGAAGTTCTTAAACGAGATATAGAAATTGATTTTCTGAAAAATAAATTACAGTTAGAAAAAGAAAGTAAATTGCAAACAATTTCTAAACTAGAATTAGAAACGAGTAATAAATTGCAAAGTCTTCATGAAGACCTTGATTTTTTGGAAAAATGTAATGTTGGTTCAGAGTTTATGTCAGAAGAAGATTTGAGTAGATTAACACAAATTGCTACTAAACATAACTGGGTCGAAAAAGGTAAAAAGAAACAAATTATCGATGAAAGTGAATTGGAAAATCTCTCAATTCGAAGAGGAACATTAACACCAAAAGACAGAAAAAAGATAAATGACCACATAGTTGCGACTATTGAAATGTTAAATAATCTTCCATTTCCTGAACAGTTGAAAAATGTTCCGTTATATGCAGGAGGGCATCACGAGCATATTGATGGTTCTGGATATCCTAATGGGAAAAAAGGAGACGAAATAACTCCAAAAGAGAGAATGCTGGCAATCGCTGATGTTTTTGAGGCTTTAACTGCTCCAGATAGGCCATATAAAAAAGGATACAAACTTTCGAAAGCACTTGATATTATCACAAATATTGCTGGTAAGGATTTGGATAAAGACCTCCTAGAAATTTTCATTAAAGAAGGTGTTTATAAAGAATATGCTCGCCAATTTATGAATCTATCTCAAGTTGATGAAATTGACGAAGAACAATTACTAAATCGATTATGTAATGGACAATAAACAAAAAAATCTATTAAAAGATATTCCATCTGTAGATGAAATTATCGAAGAACTTAAACTATCCGAAGTTAATCTTCCTCACGAGTTGATTATTAAAATTATTCGACAATCTTTGAAAGAACTCCGCGAATCAATTAAAAATAAAAGTATTTCAGAGAGTATTCGAAACTTAACTCTATACAAAGTGAAGAACGATGTAGATTTAACTGCTCAAACTGGACTCAAAAGAGTAATAAACGGAACCGGAATTGTTCTCCACACAAACTTGGGACGGACTCCCATTAGTCAATCTCTGATAGATTCAGCGATGTCAAAACTATCCTATTATTCCAACTTGGAAGTTGATATCAAAACAGGGAAAAGGGGAGACCGATCAACTCATACAGAGCAATTGATAAACACTTTAACTGGGGCTCAATCCTCGATTGTAGTAAACAATAATGCTTCAGCTGTTTTATTGATGCTAAACACAATCGCTGAAGGTAAAGAAGTAATAATCAGTCGAGGCCAACAAATAGAAATTGGTGGTTCATTTAGAATCCCGGATGTAATTTCTAAATCCGGTTGTAAAATGGTAGAGATTGGAACAACCAATAAAACTCATTTATCCGATTATGAAAATGCCATTACAAAAAATACCGGAGCTATTCTGGTAGCCCATACTAGCAATTACAAGGTTGTTGGATTTACAAAAGATGTTGAACTTTCAGAACTTTCAAAGTTAGCCAAAAGAAAACGAATTCCACTTATCATTGACCTAGGGAGTGGAGCGATTGCAGATTTCAAACATTTTGGTTTACCTAGTGAAGAACCAGTCAAATGGTATCTTAGATCTGGTGCTGATTTGGTTTCATTTAGTGGTGATAAATTACTTGGTGGCTCGCAATCGGGTATCATTTGCGGGAAGAGAACTTTAGTCAAAAAAACTCAAAAGAATGCACTGTATCGCGCGTTGAGATGCGACAAATTTACATACGCAATTTTGGAGGAAATCCTCAGAACATATAAAACACCAAAAAATGTTTCAACTGGTAATTTAACTATTCAATTATTAACAAGAAAACGAAGCGAGCTTCAAAGCTTTGGTAATGATATTTTGTCATCATTGCCATCAAAAATTATTGAAAAATTTAACATCCGTTTGATCGAATCAAAAGTGGAAGCAGGAAGTGGTTCTTTGCCAACAGAGAAAATTGAAAGTATAGCGATTGAATTTTCATCATCTACGCAAAAACCGTCAGAAATTGCAAAAATATTTAGAACTGCATCAGTTCCTGTTTTGGGTTATATCAACGGGAATCGATTCAGAATTGACCTTAAAGCTATTCCACAAGACCTAATTGACGAGTTAACTAGGATAATGATTGAGGTTCTCAATTGAAACAAATAGTCATTGGACTCTCAGGTCACATTGACCACGGCAAAACAGCTTTAGTACAAGCACTAACCGGTGTTAATACAGATAAGCTGGCTGAGGAAATCCGAAGAGGAATGACCATTGATATCGGATTTGCGTTTCTATCCGATGAAATCACTTTGATAGATGTTCCAGGTCACGAGAAATTTGTCAAAAATATGATGGCTGGTGCTAGTGGAGTAGATGGAGCACTCCTCGTAATTGCTGCTGATGATGGAGTGATGCCACAAACCAGAGAACACTTTGATATTTTGAAATTACTCGATGTGAAAGTAGGTTGTATTGCTCTTAATAAAATCGATTTGGTTAACGATGATTGGATTGATTTAGTTGAGTTGGATATAAGTGAAATGGTGAGTGGTACTTTTTTGGAAAATTCTCCTATTATTCGAACATCAGCTTATAACAATACTGGAATTGATGAACTCCGTAAAGAAGTTATAAAGATGTGTGAAAACATCCCAGAGAAGACGGATAGAGGTGTGTTTAGGTTACCGATTGACCGAATATTCACCAAAAAGGGATTTGGAACGGTAATCACCGGTACTATTACATCAGGTTCAGCCAAAGTAGGGAACACAGTAGAATTGTTACCTGCTGGATTGAATTTGAAAATTCGAGGATTACAAAGTCACACCAAAAGTGTTGAACAAATCAATTTGGGCGATAGGGGAGCGGTCAATCTTGCTACAGTTGACACAAAAGAAATTGAGCGTGGATTTCAAATATCTGAACCGGGATATTTTCAATCTACTGATCAAATTGGTGTAGCAATTCACTTACTAAAAACTTGCAAAAAACCTGTTAACCAAAACGAGCGAGTGAGAGTCCATTTGGGGACAGAACAAGTAATGTCGCGAGTTGCAATAATTGATGATAAATTAATCAAACCTGGTGAAAAAAAACCTGCGATTCTTAAATTGGAAAAACCTCTACCAGCGAGTTTTCTAGATAGATTTATTATCCGTACTTATTCCCCTATAATTACGATTGGAGGAGGATTAGTCATCGACAACAAACCTCCAGAAAAATGGAAAATTGCAAGTCAGAAAATTAAAGAACTTTTTGATGCTGATGAATCGAATAGAATCGAGATATTAGTTGGGTACGAATCCGTAAATCCTCTCAATAAAGAGCGAGTTAAACTAAAACTCGGAATATCATCAAAGAAAATTCAGGAAATTGTGGATGAAAATGAAAATCTAAAATGGATTTCCAGCAGAAGTGAAAAGTGGTTAGTCACACAGTCCCAACTTGATACTATACAAAAAAATATCGTTGACTTTTTAGAGAAATCTCACATAGAAAACAAACACAGGAAAGGTGTATTAAAAAAAGAGATTTTACAACTGTTAAAGGGTGATGAAAGATTTATCGAATTCATACTAAAAACGATGGAGCAAAATGGAATTCTAAAACAAAAAGATGAACACCTATCATTATCATCTCATTCAATCCAATTATCTGATGATGAAGAAAAAATGATGCTTCAATTGATGACAATTTTAGATAAAGAAGGATTTGCGTCATCAAACTACAAAGATTTGGCAGCGAGTGTTGGTAAAAGCGAGAAGGAAGTGAAACAGCTTTTGAAAATTGCTGGTGATTTGAATAAAATTATCACTTTAGAAGGAAGTTTGATTTTCACTCAAAATAATTTCCTAAATTTGAAAAGTAAAGTTGTTGAACATTTTAGATCGAACGGTGTAATATCTGTTCCACAATTTAAGGAGTTGGCAGAAACTACTCGAAAATATGCCGTTCCTTTACTGGAGTATTTTGATAAAATGAAAATTACTTATCGAGTTGGGAACGAACGAAAATTGGTTGAGAGATGATGGCACGAACTAAAGGCGCAACCCCAGTTATGAAACAATTTTGGGATGCAAAAAAAGCTCATCCTAATACATTGATGCTTTTCAGAATGGGTGATTTTTATGAAACTTTCGAGAAAGATGCTAAAATTGCTTCTGAAATTTTAGGGATTACATTAACAAAAAGAGCAAATGGAGCAGCGTCATCAGTTCCGCTTGCTGGATTTCCTTATCACGCACTCGAGCAATATCTTCACAAGCTGTTGAAAGCCGGACATCGAGTTGCTATTTGTGAACAAGTGGAAGACCCAAAACTTGCAAAAGGAATTGTTAAGCGGGAAGTGGTTGAAGTACTATCTCCCGGAACGGCATTATCAGAGAAATTTCTAGATAAAAGAGAGAATAATTATCTCGCAGGAATAGTGTTTGAAAAAAATAGATTTGGGATTTCTTTTTTAGACCACTCCACAGGGGAATTTCAAACAGGTGAAGCTGAAACTCATCAGCTTGTGAATATGCTCAAGCAATTCCAAGTGTCAGAAATTTTAATACCTGAAAACCAGAAACACATTCTGCAGAGTGTCATTGGAAATCATCCGTTTTTTGTTACGACTTGTCAGGATTGGACTGCAGAATATTCAACTACTTACGAAATTCTAACCGAACATTTTTCAACTCAAAATCTCAAAGGATTTGGATTAGAAGAACTCAATTTATCTACCTGTTCTTCAGGGATGGTGTTGCATTATGTAAATCATAATTTCAAGGGAAGAACCACTCATATCACTTCGGTTTCTGTTGTTCAAGAAGATGGAATAATGTCGCTTGATACATTTACTGTTAGAAATTTGGAATTGTTCAAATCCTTGGCGTCACAAGGAATTCACGGCACACTTATCAGCGTTATTGACAAAACTATAACTTCTGCAGGAAGTCGTTTGCTGAAACAATGGTTACGCAGACCGTTAGCAGATAAGAAGAAAATTGAAGAACGATTAGACAGAGTCCAAGTTTTTGTAAATGACCATCACTTGGGGAATGAAGTTCGTCAATCACTAAAAGAAATTTCCGACATAGAGCGAATTTTAGTGAGATTATCCACCCAAAAAGCCACCCCTCGAGATGTAGTTCATCTTGGAATTTCTTTGTCTAAAATTCCTGTATTTCAACAAGTTTTTAGCGAAGATGAACAATGCTTAGTTAAACTATTAAAACAATCTGAAAACACCGATAATGTAACCAACACTATCCAAAAAACTTTGATGGATGAACCTCCTGTAAACGCTACAAAAGGTGGATATATTCGACAAGGGTTTTCCAAAGAGTTGGATGAGTATCGGGAGTTATCTCAAAATGCAACAGATTGGCTATTACAATATCAAACCGAGGAACAACATAAAACTGGAATTCCCAGTCTGAAAGTGGGTTATAATCGTGTTTTTGGATATTACATTGAAGTAACAAAAACTCATCTGAAGAAAGTTCCAGAAAGTTATATTCGCAAACAGACTTTAACCAATGCTGAACGATATTTTACCCCTGAATTGAAGGAGTATGAAAGCAAAATCCTATCTGCTGAAGAGAAGATAATTTCTTTTGAAACAAAGTATTTCCAGGAGCTTCGTGTTGAAATTCTCAAATCTGCAAAACCTATACAACAAAATGCAGAGGTTTTGGCAAAGTTAGATATTGCTTCTGCACTTGGGGAAGTAGCAAGTAAAAATGATTATAGTCGTCCTCAAGTTTACAAGAATAAAGAATTGACACTTCAAGAATCTCGCCATCCTGTTGTTGAAAAATTATTACCGATCGGAGATAGTTTTATTCCCAACGACCTCGAATTAGAAAATAAGAAAAAACAAATTGCAATTTTAACTGGACCGAATATGGCAGGGAAAAGTACATATTTACGCCAAATTGGATTAATTGTGATTATGGCTCAAATCGGGTGTTTTGTCTCTGCACAAAACTCTAAAATTGGGATTGTAGATAAATTATTCACTCGTGTTGGTGCAAGCGATAATCTCGCTGGTGGTGAATCCACTTTCTTGGTTGAGATGAACGAAACAGCCAATATTTTGAACAATGCGACTCAAAATAGCTTGATATTATTAGACGAAATTGGCAGAGGAACATCAACCTATGATGGATTATCTATCGCATGGGCTGTTACCGAATATCTACATAATTTTGCCGAAGTATCAGCGAAAACAGTTTTTGCTACACATTACCACGAATTAGTTGAACTTGCCGATGAATTACCTCGAGCATTTAATCTGAATGTTGCTGTGAAAGAGTATGGAAATCGTGTGATTTTCTTGAGGAAAATTATTGATGGTGGAGCAGATAAAAGTTATGGAGTTCATGTAGCTGAAATGGCTGGATTACCCAAATCTGTAATTCATCGTTCTCACGAAATTCTCAACCAGTTGATGAAAAACGATAATTCGAAACCTTCAGCATCTTTAGAAGTTAAAAATATTTCACAGATTGGATTATTCGAAGAGAAAGAAAATAAGTTGAAACAGGAATTAGAAGAACTGGATGTGAATCAACTGACTCCAATAGAAGCGTTAACTGAACTTGACAAGCTAAAGAAAAAACACGGATTGAGTTAATGAAAATTAAATTTCCAATTTTATCTATTTTGATCAGTGGACTGTTATTCTCCGCTGATGTTGTAAAATATGGTGGGGAAATATTTGAATTTTCAAAAGACGCTCGACTCAATGCTATGGGGCAAAGTGGAGTAAGTTTTGCAAATGGACCATCTGCAATTTTTGTAAATCCAGCCAATTTAAATATGAATTCTGCAAATACGATGTTCTTATCTCACCAAGACCTATTTTCTGGCCTGGTCAAGATTAATTTACTTGCAAAATCGTTTCATTTGAAATCTGAGAATACACTATCATTTGGATTTATTCGTAGAGTAGTGGAAGATATCCCGAATACTGCAAATGCAGTATCAAATTTTGTTTCTGATATTCCAATCGATTATAGCCAAATTACTTATTTTGATCATCAAGAAATCGGGTTCATCACTTCATATTCAGGGGAATTTTATCAAAATCATACGATTGGCTTAAATTTCAAAACAATTTACAATTCCATAGATTCGTATTCAGCTTATGGTTTTGGATTAGATGTTGGATATAAAAGAGACTTATCTCCCAAATTATCTTTTGGTGTGTTTTTGCAAGACATAACTACAACAGTTATAAAATGGAATACCGGAACAACAGAAATTATTCCACCTAGAATTGTTTTTGGAAAGCACTACTCGAATAGAAGTTTGATTATATCGGCTGATATTGGTGCTCGATTATTTGGTGAATATTCTAATGATGGTGTAAATCTATTGTGGCATTCTATCGAGTATCATTTTGGTTGTGAATATACACTATTTGAGTTAATTAGCTTACGGGGTGGTTCATCGAGTTTGTATCCGTATTCACTTGGTTTTGGACTAAAACATAATCTTCTAGATTTTGATTATGCGTATATCTCCGCACCTTTGGAGACTCCATTTAATGCATCACACCAAATCAGTATCGGACTACATTTAGAAAAATTGAAAGAATTAAATGACATTTTTGAACCATAAATATTTCTATCTATTTGTAAACGATAAAGTTAGTATATTTTCATCCATTTTGGAGTACAATTAATGGTTGTTAGTATGACAGGATATGGTAAGAGTGAGGTTAAAACTGAGTCCATCACTTTTACTATCGAGGTAAAATCTGTAAATAATCGGTATTTTGATTTAAACATTAGGATACCTAAATTGTTTTATCAGTTTGAAGATGAAATTACTCGAATTGTTAAAAATAAATGTACTCGTGGAACAGTAATTCTGATAATAAATAAAGATTCCATTGTAAATTTAGATTCAACCCCTAAATTAAACATTGAGAAATTGAATCAATATCAAACTGTTGTACAAGAACTAAAAGAGAATTTGGATTCTTCTAAAGAGATTTCTGTTGAACACTATTTGTCTTTTCCTAATGTGTTGGAATATGAATCTGAATTTAGTGAAGATGACTTGAAAAAGAATTTTCTTAACGGATTAAAAATAGCGTTGGAAGAATTGAATAAAATGCGCAATATTGAGGGTGCAAATCTTCAAAAAGATATTGAAATTCGTATAGATTCTGTAAATAATATTCTCGCTACAATACGCCAAAATGATATTGAATTCCGAGAAGAATACAAAAAACGCTTTAAAGAAAAAATGCAACAAATTGTTTCAGATTGTAGTCTTGATGAAACAAGGTTATATCAAGAAGTTGCATTACTTGCTGAAAAACGAGATATTTCAGAGGAACAAGTTCGGTTACAAAGTCATATAGATTTATTCAAGGGTTACTTGACAGGGAGAGAATCATCTGGTAAGAAAATGAATTTTCTTCTCCAAGAAATGGGTAGAGAAATCAACACCATCGGTTCAAAAACTGATAATGTAGAAGTAAATCATTTGGTTGTTGATATGAAAAGTGAATTAGAAAACATTAGAGAGCAGGTTCAAAATATATTATGAGTAAAGGACTATTAGTTGTTTTATCTGCACCTTCTGGGACCGGTAAAACTACGATATGCAGGAAGTTATCGAAACGGAATCCTGATTGGAAATTCTCAGTTTCGGCTACAACGCGACCTCCAAGGGAGGGAGAAGTTGATGGAGAAGATTACATTTTCATGAATGTTGACAAATTTGAACACTATGTTAAATTTGGTGATTTTGCAGAATGGGAATGGGTTCATGGGAGTAAATATGGGACTTTAATTGGTCCACTTGAAGATGCACTCGATCGCGGAGAAGTTCTTTTGCTGGATATTGATGTAAAAGGTGGCACTTCGATAATGGATGAATTTCCAGATGAAACACTATCTATTTTTATCGAGCCTCCAGGGGATGAAATTGCAGATCAATTAGAAGTTCTTGAAGATCGATTGGTGAAAAGAGGAAAAGAATCTCTAACGATTATTAAAAGAAGACTTAAAAGATTCCAAATAGAGATGGAATTTAAAGAAAAATTTGACAAAGTAGTAGTCAATGAAGATTTAGATCAAACAGTAATTGAAGTAGAAAATATGATTAAGGAGGCATCCAAATGAAATTAAAAACAGTACCTTTTAGCAAATTATTATCACAATCAGAAGATATTTACAGTAATGTAGTTATTGCTTCAAAACGCTCAAAACAAATTGTAGATTCAAGAGTTGTTAAACTGGATCCAGTTGAAGCGGTGAGTGATGATGAGTATTTTGCTGGTGAAGTATCTCTAAGAGAGGATTTTATTGAACACGAAAAACCAATAGTTGTTTCATTAGAAGAATTTATTGATGGAAAACTAGAATGGAAAGATGGTAAAAAAATAGAAAGTGAAACTGATTAGTTTTGAAAAAGGGTACCCAAGATATTTCTTCGTATTTAAAGCAAACACGAGATTTGCTTGGGGATAAACTGTACTTGTCTGAAGATTTGACCGATATTAATAATACCTCAGAAAGTGTTGAAGTTCCATCATCTCTATATATATTCCGAGAACAAGTTAACGATTGCAATAATTGTCAATTACATTTAACTAGGACTAATTTAGTGTTTGGTGTTGGTAATCCAAATGCTGATATTGTATTTGTGGGGGAAGCACCTGGTAAACAGGAAGATCTATACGGCGAACCTTTTGTAGGAAGAGCAGGTAAATTACTTGATAAAATTTTATCTGCCATAGAGTTATCTAGGAAAGATATCTATATTTGTAATGTCTTGAAATGTCGTCCTCCTGATAATCGTAATCCAAATATACTTGAAGTTGAACAGTGCGAGTCATACCTTAAAACTCAGTTGAAAATAATTGAACCTAAACTAATTGTTGCTTTAGGTAGAGTAGCTGCAAAAACATTACTCAAAGTAGACTTACCACTTGGAGATATGCGTCAGCAAAAGTATTTGTATGAGGGAATTGATGCTATGGTAACTTATCATCCTGCCGCATTACTTAGAAATCCTGCTTTTAAAAGACCTACTTGGGTAGATTTCCAGAAGATTAGAGATAATTACTTGAAAAAGAGTTAATTATGCCTAACAAAGAAGAACAAAGTTTAAGATTACCACCTCAAGCTGTTGAAGCGGAACAAGCTACTCTAGGATGTATGTTAATTGAAAAAGAAGCTGTTCCAAAAGCTATACAAATTCTAAGTCAAGTTAGTTTTTATAAATCAGCGAATGGCAAGATATTCAATAGTATTGTTGAATTATTTGACAAAAGTAAAGCTGTTGATACAATTAGTGTAATCGACCAACTCAAGAAGAGTGGTGATCTTGAATCAGTTGGCGGTGCTTATTATATAACGGGTTTGTCTGCTGAAGCTCCATCAGCAGAAAATGTTGAATATTATGCTAAAATTGTTCAAGAAAAATATATTCTTCGAAAGATTATTAGAACTTCTGTTGATTTGTCTTCTTTAGCCTATGATGCAAAAGACGATGTGACAGATATTCTAGATAAAGCAGAACAGGTAATCTTTTCACTTTCTCAGGGGGCTACTCGTGGTGGCTTTCAACATGTTGAACCAATACTGCACGATGTTCTTGATAAATTTGGAACAAATAAAGACGGTAGTTTAACAGGTATTCCTTCTGGAGTTTATGGCTTGGACGACTTATTGTCAGGTTTTCAGAAATCAGATATGGTTATAGTGGCCGCTAGACCGTCTATGGGAAAAACAGCTTTAGCTCTATGTATGGCTAGAAATGCAGCAATAGAATATGGGCATTCAGTTGGATTATTTAGTCTTGAAATGGCAAATCGTCAGTTAGTGGAGCGTATGATAACAGCGGAAGCAAAAGTTGATAGTCATCTTGTAAGAACCGGTAGGTTGCCAAAAAAAGACTGGAAAAAGTTAGCTCAAGCTGCAGGTCCATTGTCTGAAGCAAAAATTTATGTTGATGATTCTCCTGGTTTGAGTATAATGGAAATCAGAGCAAAAGCTCGTCGGTTGAAAGCTGAAAAAGATATCGATGTATTGTTTATTGACTATCTTCAATTGATAAATGCTTCAACTCGGTCAGAAAATCGCCAACAGGAAATTAGTTTGATATCGAGATCATTAAAAGCTTTAGCTAAAGAATTGAATATTCCAATTGTGGTATTGTCACAGCTATCTCGTCAACCTGAGAACAGAACCAATCATAGGCCGATAATGTCAGATCTTCGTGAAAGTGGGGCAATTGAACAGGATGCTGATGTTGTTCTCTTTATTTTCCGTAAATTTGTTTATTCTAAAAATGATGAAGACAAAGGTATTGGAGAAATCATTATCGGAAAACACAGAAATGGTCCTACCGGAGTTGTGCCCGTCGCATTTATTGATAAATATGCTTGGTTTGGAGATCTTGAATTAACTCATGCTCAATCTGTTGATTCTGAAATTCCCATGTAGTTATGGTGTTTAATCCATTACTTCAAGTTTTCAGAGATTCACCAAAAGAATATCCTAAAAAATTCCAAAAAATATTAGCTAATCTCGGTGATAAAAATATTACTGAACAGCGAATTCAGTTTTTGTGGAAAGCTTACCAATTTGGCGAAAAAGCGCATAAAAACCAAAACAGACGTTCAGGTGAACCATATTTTTACCACTGTATTGAAACCGCTATAATTTTAGCTGAATGGAGATTAGATTGTGATACAGTTGTAGCAGGTCTATTGCATGATTGTATTGAAGATACTGATGTAAAACGTGAGGATTTAGAAAAGGAATTTAACTCCAATGTAGCAGAACTTGTTGAAGGAGTATCTAAATTGTCGGGTATTAAATTTCATAGTAGACAAGAGAAACAAGCAGAGAATTTTATGAAAATGTTTCTATCAGTAGCAAAAGACATTCGTGTCATTTTGATTAAATTTGCTGATAGACTACATAATATTCGAACCATACATCATCTTCCTTTAATTAAACAAAGACGGATTGCAATAGAAACCCGTGATGTATTTGCAGCTTTAGCTCACAGATTGGGAATGGGTAAACTAAAAAGTGAACTAGAAGATTTAACACTCAGTGTACTCGACCCGGATACAGCAAAACTACTACATAAGAAAATTAAGGCTACAAAATCTGAACGTGAGAAGTACATTGACGAATTTGCGAAGCCTATCCAAGATACTTTTGATGAGTTTAAAATTCAATCTAGAATATTTGGTCGCCCTAAACATTTTTATTCAATTTACAGAAAAATGAAAAAACGAGGGATAGAGTTCGAAGAGATATTTGACCTTCTTGCTATTCGAGTTATTGTTGGAAAAATAGAAGAATGTTATGCTGCACTTGGGATTATTCATCAAATCTACACTCCTCTTCAAGAAAATTTTAAAGATTATATCGCTACACCAAAAAACAACGGCTATCAATCAATACATACTACGGTATTTGGCAAGAATGGAAAGATGGTGGAAGTTCAGATCCGAACTGAAGAAATGGATAAAACCGCTGAAATTGGAGTTGCAGCTCATTGGGCTTACAAAGAATCGGACTCGGTAATTGTAAAAGATGATGGCATAAACCGTCAAATGAGATGGCTTCGTGAGTTAGTAGAAGCTCTACAAAGCGAAGAAAAAGATCCTGAGGAACTTTTAAACTTACTGAAAATCGACTTGTTTCAGGATGAGATATTTGTATTCACTCCTCGTGGTGATGTAATGCAACTTAATATTGGTTCAACTCCAGTTGACTTTGCATTCGCGGTTCATAGTCAAGTAGGATTTAGATGTATAGGAGCCAAGATAAACTCCAAGATAGTCCCTTTAAATACAAAATTAAGTAACAGTGATACTGTAGAAATTATCACATCAGCAAGTCAGACACCAAATCAAGCTTGGTTGAAATTTGTACAAACAACAAAAGCCAAAGCTCATATTAAAAGATGGGTTAAAAAAGACCAGTACGAACAGAGCATAAAACTCGGTCTTGAGATTATCGAAAAGACGCTTCGCAGAGTTAAAAAAATCAGATTATTAAATGAAATTAAGAAATCTCCAAAAACAATGGGATTTAATTCTGAAGATTTGATTTTTTCCGCAGTAGCTAAGGGTCAAATTACTGTCAGAGATATTATCAAAAAATACGAACCAATCGACGAGATTGGTGATGATGAATTAAGGTGGGACGAAGATTCTCTAACATCTAAATTCTTGAGTAAAGCAAGAGGACTAGCAAAAGGAATTGTTATTGATGGGATTGACGATGCGATGATAACTTTTGGTAATTGTTGTAGTCCTATTCCTGGTGACCCTATAATTGGATATGTAACTAGAGGTAGAGGAGTTACAGTTCACAGAAACACTTGCCATAATATCCCGATGCTTGAAAATAAAGATCGTTTCGTTAATGTAGAGTGGGATACAAAGAAAAATCAAGCATTTATTGTTCGTTTAAAAATTGTTGGAGAAGACAGAAAACACTTTTTGAAAAATATTACTGAAGCTATCTCAGTTTTAAATGTAAACATCGTAAGTGTAGATATTAAATCTGATGAGGGAATTGGTACGGGTGTCTTTGTTCTACAAATTCGAGATACTAAACAATTAGCAAAAGTGAAAAATAAAATAAAACTAGTTCCAGGACTTATTTATCTAGAAAGGAATTAAATGAAACCGATCACATTTACTAAAAAAGATATTGTTGAGCAGACTTCAAAAAAACTTGGTATTTCAGAAAGGAATATGAAAGATATTGTAGAATCAGTGATAGAAACAATGACAGGAATGTTAACTCAACCAGAAAGTAGATTGCGAATTGAACTTCGTAATTTTGGTGTTTTTGAGATAAAACCAACCAAAGCAAAACCTAAAGCAAGAAATCCACAAACCAACGAAGAAATTTATGTTCCTCCTAGAAGAAAAATAATGTTTCGACCAGGAAAAATCATAAGAGACCAAATTCAACAAGAATGGAATGATAAAGATTAATGCGGATGCTGGGTATTGATTTCGGAGACCGTCGTATTGGATTAGCAATTTCTGATCCAATGGGAATTATTGCATCTCCATATTCGGTTTTAGATAGAAAGTTCACACCAGATTATTTTTCTGAAATTGATAAGGTAATTCTCAAGTTTAATATTTCAAAAATAATTGTTGGATTACCTCTAACAATGAAAGGAACAGATTCGGAACAAACTAAGAAAGTTCGTGTATTTGTTGAAGAATTGAAATTAAAAGTTAACTTACCTGTTGAAGTAATTGATGAAAGAATGAGTTCAGTTTCTGCTCAGAAATTTCTTATAGAACAGGGAATAAAAACTGGACATAATAAGGGTGAAATTGACATAACTGCTGCAGCAATTATGCTACAAGAGTATTTGGAAACAAAGAATTAATAAATGAAAAAATTAGTTCTCAATAAACTAACAATCTCTTTGTTACTTGTTCAATTTATTTTTGGAACGATTCAACTGTCAGACAAAGCCGAGATTAGCATTTTAACTTGTAAACCTGGTACCGAATTGTATTCTTCTTTTGGGCATAATGCCATTCGTATTAATGATCAAGTAAATGGTATAGATAAGGTGTTTAACTATGGGATATTCGACTTTAACACTCCAAAGTTTTACACTAAATTCGTATTGGGAAAATTGGATTATCGTTTAGCTGTTTCAGAGTATCTTCTATACAAACAACAATACATTTTTGACGACCGTACAATAATTGAACAGACTCTCAATTTACCTAGAAATATGCAGCAATCACTGTATGATTTGTTATTAACCAATTATCTCCCTGAGAACAGGTATTACCGTTATGATTTTTTTTATGATAATTGTTCAACACGGTTAAGGAACATTATTGACAAAGCAACTAATGATAAACTTATAAACTCTCAGATGAATATCCCAACGGGTATAAGCTACAGAAATTCTCTAAAACAATACCTTGTTGACAGGCATTGGTTAAACTTTGGTATGGATTTGGTTCTTGGATTACCAGCAGATAAAATTATGAGTAGTTGGGAATTTACTTTTTTACCAGATGAGATGTTTAATTATTTTCAGAATACTGTGTGGGCAGAAAATGGAAAACACTTTGTTAGTAAAAATGATGTGATTTATGAGAGTTCAAGAAATTCAGTCAAATATACTAAATCTTTTTCACCTACTAAAGTTCTTTGGATTATTTTTCTATTTTATGGAATTGTTATTTGGTTAACTAACAGGAATCATAATGAAATACCGGAACTTATAATCTTTGCATTAGCGGGTATTTTAGGATGTATATTGTTATTTTTATGGTTTTTCACAGAACATAAAAGTATGGCGAATAATTTAAACATATTGTGGGCAATTCCTCTTCATATTCCTGTCGTTATTCTATACAAATGGCTATCTGATAGAATCATAACCTGCTACTTCTTTATTACTGGAATATTAATGGTATTCTTGCTGATTGGATGGAATTTTATTCATCAAGAATTTAGTATAGCTGTAATTCCGATTGTTTTGATGTTGCTGATTAGTTCAATTAGTGTTTATTCAAAAGCACAGAAGCGTTTGTCAGGAGGAAAGGAACTTTCGTAGAGTTCTACTGTTTTACTTTTTGTATAAGGAAAATGATCAAATGAAAAAATTATTAACTATACTCTTTTTGGCTTGTTTTGTCTTTCCTCAAGATTTACTACATCCAATTATGAAATCAACGATTTTACCGGGTTGGGGAGAAAATGCTCTTGGTGCTACTAAACGATCAAATAGTTTTTTACTTAGAGAGGGACTGATTTGGTTATCACTAATTGGAGGTCAGACTATACATAACTGGTATAAATCCGATTATACTACTTTTGCTATTCTCCACGCAGGGACAGATCCTTCCACAAAAGATTATCAGTATGCTGTTGATATAGGTAATTATGATAATTTTGATGAATACAATTTTGCAAAAGAGCAATTACGACAAGGAGAGTTAATTTACCCAGAAGAACAAAATTATGAATGGGAATGGGATTCAGAAAGTAATCGACAAAAATTTGACGATATGCGCATTATTAGCGGAACAGCAGAGAAATTTGTTTCATTTTCAATTGGTGGTTTGATTGTACACAGAGTCATTTCTGTAATCGATGTGTTATATTTGGAGCGGAAGAACAGCACATTCAGATTGGAGTCTTCTATAATTCCTTCAGGTAAAGATTACTTAGAATTGTCAGTTTCCATTAAATTCTGATTACTTGTTTTACCGATTTTTGCTAAAATCTCAATTCTTTTTCTGGTTGCCTTATCAGACCACCAATCCGTTAGAAATTGCTTCATTAATGGTTCATAATTCTTATGTAGGAATTTGGAGATATTATCAGATCTTTTCTTCTTGTTTTTGAGGAGTGTATTATCATTTGAGATAGTTTGAATAAATTCAATAGCATCAGCTTGAGGATTGACTGAAATCTTTCTAAAATAATTTAATTTATCTATTGTTTTGGGCGTAAAAAAAACATCTACATCGAGTATGGAATGTACATCATTTCCAAAAACATCATATAAAATAGCTAGTGGTACTGGTGGAAGTGAAATCCCAAGTTGTTTCTCATTCATTCCAAGTTTATAATTCCTGCTTTCTCCAAATCTATAATCTGTACAGCAACTGAGCAGAAAACCACCTGCTACTGCATGCCCGTTGATTACTGAAATTGTAGGCATAGTTCTTTCAATAATCGTGAGAAGGAAATTTTGGAAATCAGTGATAAAAACTTTAAATTGTTTTTTGTTAAGATTTTGGCAGTAAAATAGATCTAATCCACTAGAAAAGAATTGTGTATTACCTGAAATTAACAGAGGAGAATCAGTTGGTATTTGGTTGAATATTTCAGATATTTCGTTAAGAAATATTCTATTAATGACATTTGCATTGTTGTGATTCATCTTTATGATAGAAATTTCGGAGATATTCGATAAAGTAAATCTATTTTTCATAGCTAAAATTTAAAGAACTAGAGTTGTTAGAAAAAGAATAGAATATGTAAATTTAGTGTTCCGATTGGATAACAAATTTAATTCTTATTAATTTGAAAATGCCCTCGTAGCTCAGCTGGATAGAGCAACGGACTTCTAATCCGTAGGTCACACGTTCGAATCGTGTCGAGGGTACAAGAC
>CAZSJY010000004.1:0-51533 GCA_964607375.1 uncultured bacterium | reverse complement strand
TAATAAAATACTTTTAAATTACAAATCTGTAAACAAGGTCTATCCAAGTGTCATTAATAATCAAATTTTTCTATGTTCAATACCCAAAACTATTCATAAATTTGCGAGCTTTGAATTTAGTAAATAAACTGAATTTAAATGTGGCCTGGTAGCTCAGTCGGTAGAGCAGAGGACTGAAAATCCTTGTGTCACTGGTTCGATTCCGGTCCGGGCCACACTAACTCCAATGATAAAGCAACTTATCGTTGGAGTTATTTTTTTGTAAATCACAACATTTTTACAACAAACACTGTTTCCCCGTCGATATTTCTTAGATTTACAACAATTATTTTGTGATGATTTCTTCATCAAACTGCGCCGACGAGAACTTCTCTTATTTTGTATCTAATTGATTTTCTTCAATTGCGATAAGCAATATAGTTGTATTCAAGTTATTTTACAAGGAAGTTGAAATGGATAAGCCTACGATCAACTACACTATATAATGTGCTTTTGTTAAAGGTTTTAAGTTAAAATCTATAAGATATATTGTTATGAAAATTCACACTGGTATTATTTTTGTCCATTACTAAATCAACTGATATGGTTGTGGTTAATTTATTCGACATTTTTAGATAACCGTTTATTGATAAAATATGTTGTTGATAGTCACTCAAATTATTTCCATATCCATATATGAAATGTTCATAATCAGTATGAATCGAAAATAGTTTTGCTGTAAACGAACAACCAATCGAATTACGAACACCTGTGGTTATCAGATTTTTTATGTAGTAACTTTTGAAGCTGATAAAATAACTATCTTTTATAGCATTAGAATTATAAAACATCATTAACATTCTCGCCAAAAATTTCTCCCTTGAATCATATCGTAAATTCACTCCGGTTTGAAACCTACCTAATTTATGGTGTTGATATGATACTGAACTAAACCAACCAGTTCTAAATTCAGTAGTAATAAGTGTGTCTAAATAATTTGACTCTGTTACAAAGTTAATTGGTTGCTCACTATAAGAAATTCGAGACCGTAGTAAAATGTTCTTCCAAAGTCTCATTTTAACCAAAACCTGATTTGAAACAAGTTTCAAAGAGTTAAAATCTATTTTATCATCAGAATGATATATTTCAAGTGTTTGTCTCAAAGAGACATTCATATTTGAATTGATTTTTCCATTAAATCTTGTATAAATAATTTCTTTATCAATTCGCTTATCTACTATTTGTTGGACTATTGCCAAATATCCATTTAATCTAATTGTTCTATTGAACCGCTCTATTTTCATCGTAATTCCATGATGCCATCTGTCAATGCTAGGAATCAAATATACATTAGGTTGAAATCCTGCTATGAAACCAAAAGAGGTATTTGGGGATACTCTGTTATCAATTAAGAGACCATCAATAATACCAATGCTTATAAAATCCTTTGGGAATAATCTCCCGAAGTATATAGACAGTTTTTTTGATTTGGTTTTAACAGCTAATTGCATTTGATACAAAATCAGTTTGTTTGAAATATTATTACTCTTACCATAGATGAATAATTGTGTGTTTTTTAGGTTATTAACTCCAGCTTTATACCTGAAATAATTGGAAAAGTGGTGGTCAACAAGTTCATCACTAAATTTCTCATAACTATAGCTAAAAGAAAATCTACCATCATGATTAAATTTATATGTTTGTTTTTCCTCAGTTACTTCAGGTTTATCAGTAACAAAGTCACTAATGATATCTTGAATAACAATTTTTTCTAATAATACCCTATCTCCCAACTGATAAACTTCAATTGGTATTAGAGAATTACAAATAGAAGAATTGCTCGAAGTTTGTTGAACAACCAAAGTCCCAATTTCTTCATTACGACGAAAAACTCGTAATGTATCGTTTGGAGTTACACTTTTATTGGTTCCAATATCACAATAAACATTTTCTAAAGTTAGATATGTAATGTGACCGTGAATGCTAACGATTTTGTTGGTTTGTGGAAAAGATAGTGAAACCAAAAATACAGTATATAATGCAATTCTATACATTATTCACTACCGTTTGGATGACAGCTTAAACACTCAAGATCTTGGTATAAGTATCCATTTATGTCACGGTGTTCCTTGTCCATTTTACTTTTTCTGTGGTCGTGACAGATTCCATTAAGGCCACAAGAAATGTTCTGATATTCGTAAGAATTATTGGCATGACAATCAGAACAATCAGACCATTCACCGCGATGTTTACTTGAATAAATAGGAAAAATTAAATCGTGGTGTGACATATCAATAGGCTTCCAGCTTCTAGTATTATGACATTGAATACAATTATTATTACCTCCATGAACATCTGGGAAATTTGCAAAATTCTGGTTATGACAACTCAAACAGTCTGTTGATAGATTGTTAGGTAATATTGTAAATCCTTCAAAATGGCATTCATCACATTCCAACCTTGAATGTGCTCCAGATAATGGAAATAAAGTAAAGTCGTGTTTTATTACCCAGTTTTTTGTATTCCAGCTAAATGTATTGTGGCATCTTTCACAGTCATCTCCAAATCCAGAAAAGTGAATATCCAAATGACAACTAAAACACTCTTCTTCGGCAGATTTGAACTGATGTTCTTCTTGAACTGTTGTTCCATTGTGGCATTGAATGCAATCTGCTATTTGGTGGTTTCCTGTTAGTGGAAATTTCGTAGTGTCGTGATTGAATTGCATATCTGCCCTCAAAGGTATCCAACTATTTGTTGAATGGCAATCAGCACAAGGTAGGTTTAAATCTATAATCTGAGAATGTATAGTATTTGATATTTGAAATATAATTACTGTAAAAATGATGCATCGAGGTTGAAAAAAATTTCTGATAAATGGTTTATAATACTTCATTTGGTTTCTAGTTCCTTAAGTATATGGCAATCTTCACAACGATATGGGAAACCCGTATATTGGACGAAAGAACCTATTGCATCATCAATGGTAAAATGACATTCGTTGCAATTAACATTTTGGTGTTTTCCATCTAATGGGTATGAAGTAATATTATGATCAATCTCAACTATCGAAAATGAATTCGTATTGTGGCAAAGCTCACATTGGTCTGATTCGTGTTTTGTAAACTGATTTCGATGAATATCTTTATGGCATTGAATACAGCTTTGATCTTCAAAGTTATATTGAACTGTTTTTGCGGAATCAGCTGTTACAGTTAAATGACATTCATCACACTTAACTGCAATGTGAGAACCTTCAAGATTGTACTTAGACTGATTATGATCTCTAATTGTATACGTTGATGGAGAAAATCTCTCCACAGTATGGCATTCATCACATAATTTCTTAGAAAACTGTTTTTTGTGTACATCAATGTGACAAGAAGAACACGATTTGAAATCTAACTTTTCACCTCTCACATTTTCTTTATGACATTTAAGACAAACAACATTTTTATGTTTCCCTCGAAGTTTATACATAGTTGAATCGTGTTCAAAGTACTTTAGTTCTTTTGTCCAATGTGAAGTAAAATGGCAAGTTTTACAATTTTTACCATAACTTGACAAATGAATATCTTCATGACAAGATAAACAGTTTTCATATTGCAACATCGTAAGATTCCACATTTGAGTATTATTATCAAAAGGAATATGACATTTCTCGCATTCTACAGATATATGTGCTCCATCTAGTATGTATTCCGATTTATCATGATTGTAAGTTTGAATCGCATTTTTCCAATTTTGAGTATCGTGGCAATTCTGACATTCTATGGATACTTGTTTTTGATGATAATCCTTATGACAAGTGAAACACTTTTGTGATAACCCCAAAAAAGAGCGATTTAGTCCATTTATTGATTGATTTTCTTTGTACCAATTTATAACCTCATCTTTAACAATATATTTTTGGTTATGACACTGTTTACAATCAAGTTTTTGATGTTTACCATTTAGTTCATAATTTGCTTCAGAATGGTTAAAATTGTGAATACTATCAGGCCAAAATATCATATTAAATTCAAAGCCATAATGATCTAGGTGACACTTTTCACAATTATCATACTTGTCTTTGTGATATCCTACCTTATTCTCAATTAGAGTTTTTAAAGGAGTGTGGCAATCTAAACATCCACTATTTAATTCTTTCTTTCCTAGTTCATGGCATTGAGTGCAATTATTAATTCCTTCTAAATGAGTATGTAATTCAGCTAAGGGTCCTGGTGATATTTGAGAATAGACAATCGATAAAATAGTATGTAATATGATAGAGTGTTTCACTCTTTTAACCACTAAGCTTTAGGTATGATTTTTTTTCCGAATTCAATTCCCAACGAATGGAGTATAGGAAATGGTACTTCCCCGCCAGAAAATACAAATACAAAATCGTTAGGTTTTGAGATAGTTTCACCTGAATAATCTATATTGACATCCTTTGTTTTAATTTCTTTAAGATTAGAATTGAATAGCACAGAGAGTCTTTTTTCATTCATCATTTTCTCTAGATTTGTTTCGTTTCGAGCTTTTAGTCTGAAAAAATTAGCTTTCCTATAAGATACTAAAACTTGATTTCCTTGTTGGCTTGCCAAACCAATAGCTGCTTCAATCGCACTATCCCCACCTCCAACTACTATAATATTCTGTTCTTTGAAAGTATCTGCGTCAATCAATTTGTACATTACCTTACTTGTTTCTTCACCAGGGATATTCAATTTATTAGGAGTTCCTCGTCTTCCAAGTGCTAAAATAACATTTTTAGTCTTTAACTCACCTTCTGTTGTCCGTGCAGAAAAATGTCCATTTGGTTGTGTAACATTTAGTAGTTTGCAGTTTGTTTGGAGGTTAAGAGTATGAGTTTTGATGAGCGAAGTCCAAATGTCTAATAGTTCTTCTTTTGAGTACTCATATTTCTTTAATTCGCCATAAAGTGGAAGTGCAACTCTTTGTACTAAAGTGAGTTTTCTTCTTGGGTAATGTAAAATTGTTCCACCAGGCTCGTATTGGTCAATCACAATGTAATTGAGTTTAAGTTCTTTAGCTTTGAGTGCAGCAGCCAAGCCTGCAGGTCCTGCTCCAACAATTACAATATCATACATTTCTTTTGAATGACTCTTCATATTTTGAGCAATTCGACCAACAGCTGTCACACCATGTTCAATAGCATTTCTAATTAACGCAAAACCACTTAATTCACCTACAATATAGATTCCAGGTATATTTGTTTCGTAGTTTTCTGTTAGTAATGGAATATCTTCTCTTTCACTAATATCCCCCAATCCAACACCAATAGCACCTACTGGGCAGTTTGCAGCACACTGTCCATGACCAACACAATGGCTTCCATGAATAATTGTTGACCGACCATACAATAATCCTAAAACATCTCCTTCAGGACAAGAATCTACACAAATACCACACCCTATACATACCGAACGATTTATAATAGGATGTTGGACAAATGGCTTATCTTGCCCTAACAATTTGGTCTTTTTTAATCTAAGTTTAGTCTCAGTTTCTTTTTTTCTAATACTGTAAATGTATGGGATAACAAACGCAAGAAGTATTATTATTCCAAGAAACCAAGTAAATATGGGCTCGTGGTTCATAGAAACCACCCAGTATAACCAAAGATAAATGAAATCGTGATATGTAAAATCACAATTAAGGTCATTGCATAGGCAAATGGTTTATGAATCACATGCCAATAATGAAATAATTTTTGTGCAGAATTCCAAAACGCAATTTGACGAGATATCTTAGTAGTTTTCTTTAGGATTTTCCTAAATTGTTTTGTTTTTGATATAGGTACTCCAAATCTCGTGATTAGACTACTATACTCTTTTTTAGATTTAATCCATCCAAAAATATCTGAATATAAAAGGAAAAATATAGAGGTTAAACTACTTTGAGAAATTTTATCTATGTTGAGATTCTCTTCAATCAACTTAATATTTTTCTCAGAGATATTAAATTCCTCTGTTAATGATTTTATAAAATTACTGTAAGTCTCTTTGAGCTCTGATAATGAAATCTCATTACCATCGCTATTGTGCGGAATTTGAATGTAAATATATCTTCCAATAAATCCACTAACAACTACAGAAACCATAGCCCAATATGCTACTGAAACAAGTCCACCAAGTTTCAAGGAAGTATGGAAAGTAATTAGTAATGGTCCAGCAATGCCAAGTGCAATGTGGTAATTTAACCAATTTGGTAATGCGCCCCATCTTCTCATTAATTTTATGCGTTTTCTTATTGAATACAATAACATAAAAACCATCATTAATGTGCCAATGATGCCTACTGTATGTCCATATATTCCGCTAGGTTTCCACAGATTATGAGCAATATGTTGTGGCCGAGAGATAAGAGGAATTAAATAATATTCACCTGCATTTTGAATAAACCAAAAAGAAACAGTAAGTAATGCCAATGAAAATAATATCAAAATAAATTTGTGGAAAACTTTCAAATATTCTTCCTCATAGATATCGAAAGTTAACATCATTTTATTATTATCATGAACATTCATATATTGTTTTTTTTACTAATGTAGTGCTGTCCCCTTTTCCCAAATTTCTGTACAATCTCTCATTTTTTGAAATAAGAGATCATTTGTTTCTCTAATTCGAGAACTTAACACACCAATTATATTTTTCAACAATGGAGTATTATGTGATAGAACTTGCAAAAAATCATCTTGCGAAATTTTCAATAAAACGCATTCACTTTCTGTTGTAATTGATGCAGATCTCTTTTCTTAACTGAAGATAGACATCTCACCAAAACATGCTCCTGCGCTAAGGTTGGTAATTATTGTTCCATTGCGATGAACTTTAACCTTTCCACGAATAATTACCATTAGATAATCACCTATGTCACCTACTTCAAATACAACTTTTTTCTTCGGGAATTTAACTTCAGATGATATATCTGATATTCTAACCAAATCTCCTTTAGAAATTCCTTTGAAGATTTCCATTTCTTCTAAGACTTTAGTTTTTTCTCCATTTACTAACATTGAAAGCTCCTTCCATTATTGAGGTAAAGGTAGTAAGAGAGTGGTAGGGGGAGGTTTTCCTACCACTCTCTTTACTTGAGTCAGATTACTTCACAAGAAGCATCTTCCTTGACATTTCAAATGTTTCTGTCACCATTCTAACAAAATAGATACCACTTGGATAACTATCTGCATTCCATACAACTTTATGACATCCCTCAACTTGATTGCTGTTTAATAATACATCAATCCGCTGACCCATTACATTGTAGATATCAATTGTAATGAATGTTTCCTGTGGTAAATCGTATTCAATCGTAGTAGTTGGATTGAATGGATTAGGATAATTCTGAGAAAGATTATAAGCTATCGGAATTACTTTCACTTTTAACATAACTGGTTCAAAATCATTCCCCAAATTACCATTGTTAACGAAGGTAATATTCTCTTCAATATCAACTTCAACATCCTTGTAAGATTGATAAACAACAAATCGGATTTCTTCACCTGGATTACCATATATCATCAGATTGAAAGTATGTGCCCCAATTGGTGGAAAGTAAGTTGCACCAGTAACACCTCTGATTTCGTCACCTACAAACGCTGCAAGAACATCACTTTTTCCAATTTCATTAAAGTATGCTGTCATTGTCATATTATTCTCATATTGATGTGGATTTACCGTCCAGTATAGTTCTGTAAATTCAGCAACATTCTTAATCAGAGTAGTCGGTGAAGAATAAATTAATTCTGCTGATTCTGACATCATTAACATATAGCCAACACCTGGATCGAGAGAATCCATTCCATACCAACCAAAACCTTCATAGTAAGTAGCAAAAGCAGTTTGACTTTTTATCATAGAAGCACTTTCTCCAATACTATCAAGAGCTTCGTCTAGATTATTAGATGCTTGTGGTAAATAGCCAATCCAGTTCCAACCTTCAGATAAACTAATTGGTGTGTTTTCATAATCTACTGCAGTTCCTGCAAAAACAAGTTCACTTGAATTTTCCAAGAAAATCATATACATACTTGTTACATCTATAAAATCTAAACCATACCATCCAAAGTCGTCGTAATATGTTGCAAAACCGGTTTGGTTTTTAATCAAAGTTGCATCACTACCGAGTGATAAAAGAACAGCATCTAAACTCATATCTTCTGCTTCAACATTCACAGAGAACCAGTTCCAACCATCACTCATATCAATGGAAATTTCTGTTTCACCTGCTGGATCACCAGCACTTGCACATATTTCTGGTGTAGATTCTGACACAGTCCCATCATTCCCAACTGCGACTACAGAAGCACAACCAATCTCACCTTGTTCAAATCCGTAAACCAAAAATTCTGTTCCGGATGTAACCCAAGTATTTCCACCACCATCCCAAGTTACAGAGATTTCAAAGGTAACATAATCATAACGATTATTAAGAGTTCTATTTCTATTCACTTTTGAAAGTTTAGATACAGTTTGCGAATCTAACTTTGATGCACTAATAAATTTTGAAGATTCACCAATAGATCTATCATCATCAGCACATTCTTCCTCAGTACAATCTCCACCATCCAGATCGTAACAACAAAGATCAGCTCCCCACTCTTGAGAAATGCCATCACAATATCCATCTCCAATCCAATTTTCTATAATACAGTCTTCATCAACACAATCTTGGATATATCCTTCGGCACATTCTGTAGCATCACAGATACCTGAAGTTGCCGTTTGATTTGCACTTGAACCGTCGTCAAAATCTAAAGTGAAGTCTTCTGTTACATCATTATCAAAACCATAAAAATAAAAACCATCTGTAAATCCGTAAGATGTTAAATCCATTCCATCTTGAGCTCCGCTATAATATAGAGTTGTTGCCAAACAACCACCTTCCCAGCTAAAATAGAAATATGCAGAGTTATCTGACCAACAAGGACCATTTTCCTCCCCATCATCGTCATAATCTCCGGTATTTGTGATTACCAACGAAGTCCCACAATTTTCAAAGTCGGAGCAATCTCCTCCATCAAAATCAAATCCTTCGCAATCAAAAAGTACATCACAATTTCCATCTCCAACAAATTCATCAATCCACCATCCAGGAATTTCATCACCATTACAATCTACAGAAGTAGTATAATCTTGATGATTCCAAGACCATTTAATTGCATTGTCAAAAATTCCATCCATATCATAATCTCCTACTTCTCCTACAGCAGTTAAATTAGTGGGTGGAGGTGGTGAGTCTGGTGGATTATCTGATCCGTGCGGACCAGCACCACCAGGTACACTTGAGTGACAAACTGTGCACTCTGATATTGTGCCAGCATGCCCTTGAAGTGCTATGCTTTGCAAGTTGTCATTTGCTTCTCGAGTTGGATAGATAGCATGTGTACTACCATGACAAGCTGAACAGAACATATCTCCGTGTCCCTTTGATGCTTGGTAAAGCGTATTTGGTTCTTCAGCATAGTTTTCACCATGGCATTCCCCACAGGTGGGTTCATCTACCCAAGGTTCTCGACCATTTTCAATAGATTGCCATACATCATTCATAGTACCGTGGCAATCTTGACAAACCATTCCAAAGTCTTCATTCATTGTACCCCTCAAACACTGAGTTTCTGGACCCGGATGACATTTATAACAAGATGAAATGGAATTTTCAGGACCAACTTCACTCGCATGTTTTTTGTGCATTTGATATGAAAATGAGAGTGCTTCTGGAATACCAGGAAATCCTAATGGATTTTGAGCATGACAATTTCCACAAACAATCGGTGTATTGTTAGGATCAAATTCGTCTTCGTGGTCAAATAATATATTTGTTTCAGAACCATGACAATCCACGCAGTGCATTTCTGTACTTACAGGAATTGTTACATCAGATGAAGCAACTAATTCACCAGTTGCATTAGAATATGCTTCCAAATGAATCAATTGATATGGATCTAAAGTATTCCAATCTGAATCAGTAAATGGTGTTATTGGAATTGCAGAAGCTAAAAAATAATTATCTGAAATTTCCATTTCACCAGTCATTCCATTACCTGTTAGTCCAATATTTTCTGGTATCATTGTGCCAAATATATCACTTGCAAAATCCCAAAAATTGGTTTTTCCTACAGAATATGTATTCCCCGGTATTGAATATTCAATTCTATAACCATCTGTAACAATATCCGGGAATTGATTGTCTGTTTTATAGATTAATTGTGCTTGTATAGTATTAGCAGGTGGAAGAATCATAAAATTATCAAAATTAGAATTCATACAATGCATTCCACCCTTGCTCCAAGCTATCAAAACATACTCACCTGGTGTAGGTTCTCCATTAACTGTTATTAGATTTGTTTGATTAAATGTATCTGACAAACCATTAGAATCAGTTACAGTTAAACTAACATTGAAAGTACCAGCTAAATTGTAAGTATGTGTTGGATTCTGAATAGAACTAGAACCACCATCTCCAAAACTCCAATTCCAATTTGTGATAGCTCCATCACCTGGTGTTGATAAATCGACAAAACTCACTGACAAAGGTGCATTTCCAGTAATTGGATTTGCTGAAAATTCTGCAGTTGGAGGTGCAAACTGTGCCTGATTTACGGTTATGTAACTTGTTCTAGTAAATGAATCAGATAAACCACTTGCATCGGTAACCATTAAAGTTACTGAAAAAGTCCCCACAGAATTGTAAGTATGTGTTGGATTCTGAATAGAACTAGAGCCACCATCTCCAAAATTCCAACTCCAACTGGTTATTGCACTACTACCTTGTGAAGATTGATCTGTAAAATTGACTAACAAAGGTACATCACCACTTGTTGGATTTCCTGTAAAGTTTGATGTTGGTGGACTTTGTGTCGGTGGAACATAAATCCGTGATCCATTAGAATGACACCCATTGCACGACCCATCAGAAAAACTGGAAACCATCGAGATAGTATTTCCGTTATAACTAATTGAAGTAGTATATGGAGGTGTTGGTGAAGAACTTGATGTCCAAAAATTGCCATAAGAATTAGTAGTAAAGTTTGCTGTACTCCCATTACTTCCAGTAATTTGCACTTGAACACCTGAAACCGGTGAACCCCCACTTGCATCAGTATATACAGTTCCTCCAAATTCAAAACTGTGACAATTAGAGCAATTGTATCCTGAATAATGTGGTTGCCGAGGTTCAAATTCCTCAGATTGAGCGAAACTTACACAAAAGTAAGCACTCAATATTGTTAATATTATCATTACTCTTTTCATTTTTTTCCCCTTCTTTTTTTGATTTACTCAAATGAATACTCATTGTATTCTCATTCGTAAAATATTAAATACATTTTAGTGAAAACAGTTAGAATACTCTAATAATAGAAAAACGCTCTCCAATGAGAGCGTTTTTCTATTTTTAAAATTGTTACTTGAAGTTTACTTCATTAAAACAAGTTTCTGTATTTGGCTATTATATGGAGTTGTCATCCTTACAAAATATACACCACTTGTCATTTCAGAACCATCAATGGAAACTTGGTGGATACCTGCAACTTGTTTACCATTCCAAATTTCCTGCACTTGCAATCCTTGTAAATCGAATATTACTAACTCAATACTAGTTTGAATTGGTAATAAGTACTCAATGGTTGCAGTTGGATTGAAAGGATTGGGATATATTTTAGATAGTTGAAAATCATTAGGAATTTCATTACTTGATATGTCAAGTACAAACGTTAATATTGATTGAGTAATATCTTCCTGAATTTCTTCTTCATTCCAACGATGAGATGAAATATTTACTACAGCTTCTCCAATAAATTCACTTTCACTTTCAAATATTAACTCAGCAAATATTTCCTCATTTCCATAGGGAGTTTGGCCAGCTCCTGCAATTTTGATTATACCATCATCTTCATTAATCTCAATCATAAAACCATCTTCTTGATTTGGCCAAATAATATTTTCTAGATTCAACAATTCAGAATCAAATTCGATTTCTGTTTCGAATGACAAAATATTCTCACCTTCCGTCAAATACAATGGTATAGAAATCTGATCCTGTTGAGAATAAATCTCAAGATCATTCATAGAAATCACACCATCAGCTGATAATACTTCAGGATATGGAAGATCATCAATTAATTCAACCACGAATTTAGCTATCAAAGAAGCGTCGTATGCAGTTACTACATTGTTCAAGCTAACATCAGAATTGAATAACTGAAGAGGCGATAGTTCTTGTTCATCAACTAGGTATTGCAGAATTAATGCTGCATCGTAAGCGTGAACCTCTCCATTCAAACTTACATCCCCTGCAATTCCCAGAATAATTAAGTCTGTTTGAGTAACTTCATCGTAACCAAAAGTCGTACTAACTTCCAAAGTTACGGAGTAGATACCTATCTCATAATAAGTATGCGATGGATCTTCTTCGTTCGAAGTTCCACCATCTCCAAAATCCCATTGATATGAAATTATGTCACCATTTCCTAAATCAGACAGATTTGTAAATTGAACATCCAATTCTCCAAAACCAGTTACAGGCGTAGCAGAGAAATCTGCAACAGGAGGAACACCACCTTCAACTTCTACACCACCTGAAACTAAGTTTATATCATACAAAGTTTCATCAATAATTGCATCCGATATATTAATCGGAATAAAACCGTCAGCCGATTCCTCAATTACAAAATCGAGATAACACAAGGTTCCACTGGATTCAATAGAACTCGAACCGTATAGAGCAACTAATAACTCCTCATCAACTTCATTATATTCTACTTCCCAGCTTGAAGATAAACTATTTTCTGTAGTTATTGAAACTAAATCCAAACCATCAAAATAACCATTTATATTAAGTTCAATTGCATTAAAAAAAACATCAGGTGGTAAGTCAAGTGCAATTCCGAGTGAAATGTCATCACCAGTAAATGCAGTTTCCTGAGGTATTATTAATGTTATCAAATCCATTTGTTCAGAGATGGCGTGAAGTTCAATTGGGCTTATATCGTTTCCTTGATTATCATTTACATTAAAACTAATTGTTTCTGTTACTGTTTCAAAAACAATATCTTCCGAATAATCATAAGCTCTGAATGTAATTTCTTCTCCTGTTGTCAGATTACTGTAAATTATTAAATTTATTGTATAGTGTTCTGTAACGGGGAAAAATGACGGTGACGCTAAACCTCTGCATTCTCCATCTACAAATGCACCAAGTAAATCACTTTCATCAAATGACTCTTCTCCATTAAAGAATATAACACTGGTTAAGGTCATATTAAATTCAAACGAGGGTGGATTAACAGACCAATTTGGGTAGTTTGGATTCACTTGTTCTTCAGTAACTGTGATAAAGTCAATTTCTGTAATTGAGTCTGATAAACCATTTTCGTCAACAACTGTTAAACTAACGGAAAAAGTACCTACATTTGAATAAACATATGTAGGATTTTGTTCTACACTCGTACCACCATCACCAAATTCCCAATCCCAAGAAATGATTGGAGCATCGCCAACAATAGAAATATCGGTAAAGCTAACTGATAAGGGTGCATTACCATTTGTTATATCTGATGTAAAACCAGAAATTGGAGGAGAAGAAATCGAGCCTTCAGGCAATGCTCCCTCATCAATCCATTGAGATATCAAATCTATATCACTACTACTTAAATTGTAACTAGTAGGCATACTTCCATTGTCTACAACTTGCCACATTAAACTACTTGAATGATCGAAAGGTACCACACCTCCAGTGTTAATTGTAGAATTATAATCTTCGTAACTCGCTCCCCCTGCAGCCCAGCTTGAACTATGGCAACTTACACAATTGTTGTTTAATATTGGCTGGATTTGTGTCAAATAATCAACTGTCAAAGTTGAGGAAGAATTTATCGTAAAAAATACTGTTGCTCTTGCTTCAGGATTATCATATTCTTGTCCGTTACTCTCAACTATCGCTACTTCGAGATTATGTTCTCCATCAGAAATATCCTGCAATGTAAATGCAGTTGAAGAAAATGTACCTACTAAAATACCATCGATATAAGCATTAAAGTAATCACCATCAGTAATATTTTCTGATAAAATCTCTACATCAATATCAGATATTTCAAAATTATCTCCATTTGCAGGTGAAACTATTACTACTGTTGGAGGATCATTATTGTAGTTTTCATCAAAGAATATCCTCATATTACTATTGTGACAACTATTACACGATCCATTAGAAAATGCAGATACCATAGGAATTGTGACCCCATCCTTTGAAACTGTTGCTGTATAAGGAGGGACAGGAGTTACTCTGTCATCTTCATCGGTTTCCATCCAAAAATTTCCAGTTGGATTATGTGTGTTTTCTGTAAAAATATGACCTGTGCTATCTTGTATTCTCACGGTCACACCCGACATTGGACTACCTCCCTGAGATGAGGAATACACTGTTCCTGAAAAATCAAACACTGCATCTCCCGGACCATTGTTAAAATGACAATTCATACAATTGTAACCAGAATTATGTTCTGGATATACAAACGAAATTAACATACCTAAAAGAGCTACCATAGGTATCACTTTGTAACTAAATGTAATTTTATAATTCTTCATTTTTTTTCCTTTTTCTAATTAATGATTAATATGTTTCATATATATCCTAAACAAATGTATCTTTTAGCAGATGATAAATAAAAATTAGAATACTCTAATAAACATATTTTATTTTGATATATAACAGTAAAGGATATTTAATTTATACTATGAAAATTCTACTTGTAGAAGACGAAATTAAGCTTGCTCGTTCAATTGCTCGACAGTTAGAAAAACAAAATATGACTGTTGAAATTTGTTTTGATGGGAAATCCGGTTTCGAAATGGCTTCTCAAAACAAATTTGATATCATTATCCTAGACTGGAGGTTGCCAGAAAAATCCGGTATTGAAATTTGCGAAGATGTAAGAAAAACTGATATTTCAACTCCAATTTTAATGTTAACAGCGATGGATTCAGTTCAACATAGGGTAAAGGCTCTTGAAACCTGTGCAGATGATTATCTTTGTAAACCATTTGACTTTTCAGAGTTAGTGGCAAGAATTCACTCACTTTATCGAAGAAGCAAACTAGAAAAAAATACTACTTTAGAAATTGATGATTTGGTAATTGATACATCAAATCGACATATTACAAGAAACAATATACGAATTTTTCTTTCCACTCAAGAGTATGAACTCCTCGAATTTCTAATGTTGAATTTGGATAAACCCCAATCAAGAGAAGTACTTCTGAAGGAAGTATGGGGATTAAATTTTTCCCCAGAATCAAATATTGTAGATGTTTACATCAACTATCTGCGGAATAAGTTGCATTACAATGGTGCTAATTCTCTTATTCATTCTGTTCGTGGTATAGGATACAAAATATCCATAGAGCAATGATCTATTTTCCTTCTCTTCGACAAAAATTAGCTTCAGTTTCTACCATAGTATTTCTGTTGATACTCTTTATTGTAAGTATGATAAACTATTTCTCAAATGTTAACTTGATAAAAAAATCAATTGATGAACACCTTTTAATTGAAGCTGATGAAATGGCATATACTCTACAGTACAAAAATGATAGTTTGCTAATTTCATATTCTAGAGAATGGACAGAACCTGAACATCTTCTTGGCTCTGATTACCCAATTTTTGTTGAAATTATGCAACATAATGAAATCACACATAAAACAGATAATTTACAAGACAACTCTCTCCCTTGGCCAAAAACTAAAAACCAATTCTATAATGCAAATTTCCACTCTTATAATATTCGAGGAATCACAAAACCTATTCAAGATAATGATGAAATTATTGGATACATTAATGCCGCGATTACAATGAAAAGAGTTACAGAATATAAAAAGTCGTTTTTAGCAACATTAATTCCTGTTTTAATTTTCGGATTATTGTTGAGCTATTTCGGTGGTTTGTATATAAGCCAAAAATCACTCCGACCATTTGGTAATATTACTCAACAATTAAACTCCATTAAAGGAGAAAATCTAAAAACTAGAATTCTCACTGATTGCAAAGATGAAGAAATTTCAAATATGGTTAAACAGATTAACGGTTTACTAAATCGTTTGGAACAATCATTCAAATCGGTAAAACAATTCAGTGCAAATGCATCTCATGAACTCAAAACACCATTAGCAATTATTAAAAGTGAAATCTCATCCGTTTTAACCTCTGATGACAAAGAACACATAAAGGAATCTGTAGATTCAATAAGTGAAGAAATCAGATATCTTGAAGATATAACATAAACATTGACAAATTTAGCACTATTGGAATCTTCCCAAAGCCCAATTGTTGAAGAAAAAGTCTGGATGAATGATCTTGTTTTTGATACCATAACTCACTTCCAAACCAATATAGCACAAAAGGGATTACAATTGAGTTTAACTGAAGTAGATTCTATAGAGTTTTCAGGTGATAAACAATGGTTGAAGATGCTTATTCGTAATATTCTTGATAATGCAATTAAATACAACTATGAAAATGGATTTATTGAAATAATATTGAAACAAATTGATAATAATATCAAGTTGATCATACGCGATGATGGACCTGGAGTAATCGAAGAAGAAATCCCAATCCTATCAAAGAGATTTTATCGTTCAGATCAAAATGTTTCACCCAAAACTGGTGTTGGATTAGGATTAGCAATCTGCAGTAAAATAGTCGAATACCATAATGGTTCAATTACATTTGCTAATGCTAATCCTGGCTTTATTGTAACAATTACTTTACCTAACCAAAGTAATGACTAAATCATTACAGATGAAAACTTCAAGTTACTAATGATCGACATTTGCTAATATTTTTTCTATTGCTATATTGGCAAGTTCATCTGCTCTTTCATTTTCTGGATGTCCAGAATGTCCTTTTACCCAATGCCATTTTATTTCATGTTTTTCGGATTCTGTTAACAGTCTTCCCCAAAGTTCTTTATTTTTAACTGGTTTTTTATTTGCAGTTTTCCAACCGTTAGTTTTCCAATTTTCTATCCATTTGGTAATTCCATTTTTGACATAGTTGGAATCGGTAGTAATTGAAACTTTACATTGTCTTGTTAACGATTTGAGTGCTTCAATAACAGCGGTCAATTCCATAATATTATTTGTAGTGTTGTTAGAACATCCGTTTAGTTCTTTTGTGATGTTTCCATATCGCAAAATTGCACCCCATCCACCAATACCTGGATTTCCTTTGCACGCACCGTCTGTAAATATCTCTACTATTCTAATGTTATCCACTTTTCCTCAAAATGTGTAAATACTCTTTTGTTACATTTGCTTTATGATTTCTATTAGTATCTTTATCAGCTTTAAATCTTTGATAAACTTTCGAAGTTAAATCGTAAACCCCATACTTTCTCAAGATCTTTTGAATTTTACCAACAGACATCAAACCTTCATTATTGTAGCTTAAAAATATGTATTCAAATCTCGCATTTTTTATCAATGTTTCAAACTCTTTTTCCACAGATTGCTGACTGCAGTATCTCGATTTATTATATTTCCTTAGTCCCGTTTTCCCTTGTGGAACAAAATTCTTATATTCTGCAATTGTATTTAACAAATGGTAATTTGCTCCATATTGGCGAGTGTTGTAAGGTGGATCCAAATATAAAATGTCACCTTCAATTTTGTTGATAAGAAGATTGCTGTCCTCTTGAAATACTTGATGTTTATTATCACATAGATCAAACTCAGCTGGGGATATTATCAACTCTTTTATAGCAGATTTTTTAAGTTGTTTTAAATAAGCTCCATAAACCGATGCAGTATTGGCTACTTTATCAGCACTTTCGAGTAAACTTGCTAATAAAAAATAGCAAGCTGAATCGTTAATAGATTTGTTGTTTTCCCAAGACTTAATTTTCTGACGAATTGCATCTATTTTTCTTCCATTGAAATCTGAAAAATACTGTCGATCTTTACCTCCACCTAAACAATAATTATTAAAAACAAATCCATCAATTGGTTTAACAGAATTTAACTCGGATAGTAATTCAATGTTATTTTGGATAGGTAAATGATTTTCAATATAATTTTTATTTAAGACAAAACTATAGTACTCAAAATCATTACTAAGTACTGTTTTAACTTCCTTTTTAAAGTTACGCCCAACAATACCAGTCCCTGCAAAAATATCACAGAAAACAATATCGGATAAATTTTCTCCGACTACTGAATAAACAGTATTTTTTATAAATTGTATCAGTTTATGTTTTGAGCCAATGTAATTCAAATATTATCCTTTTTATTGTTTTTTGATCCAGATAATATCCGATAAAACAATGCCATCACCAAAGTTTAATTGAGTTAATTTTTGTGGTAAAAATTCGTTTACATAATTATCAATGGCAATTTTCAATAAAGAAATTTCAGCTTTTAGTTTCCAATGTTGATTTGATATTTCATCAAATAATACCACAAACAATCGATTCTTAAGATGCTTTCGTCCTTCTTGACTTTGATTTTCATACAACCATAAAATCAAATCGTTTTGGTTTTCACAGGCATATTTAAACGAATGTCCAAATCCTTTTGGAAAAACAGAAGTCTTATGGTCAAATGGAATTCCGTTAATTTTGAAATCTACAAGTTTGTCTTTAGCGTTTAGATTGGAAATAACACATTGATGAGTTGTAAAAATATTTTCTACTGCCATTGCCGACCAAAAATTATACCACCGATTTAGAGCATAATTAAATAATGGTTTGTCGAAACTTTTAGTCCTTTGTATCAGTGAATTAAAACTAACCGTATCATAAATAAAATTCGTTTGTTTATCCCAATCATCGGATTGCTTTCTCCCCCAACGATAAGGGTATTTCCATCGCTTTTTAAGTTCGGTTCCGAGTTGTGTTAGATTCATTGTTTTAATTTGATACTCCAAAAGTAATTTATTAGGAATTTAATTTCACTTTAAACAATGTAAACTATTGTTTCATTTGTATTAAAACTAAAGTGTTACACATGTATTGATTTTACATGCTAACTGAACAGTCCCATTTCAGTATGCGTTCTCCCACTCCATACACTACTCTGGGATTTTTACAGTTACATCTCCCTGTGCGATACATTGACAACCCAAACGAGAGTTGAGAGTTACGCCATCAGCATTATCAACCTGATCGGCTTCATCATCATCCATCTCAGAAAGATTTTCCATACCGGATTTAACAATAACATGACAAGTAGAACAAGCTCCGACTCCACCGCAATTGTGGTCGAGTTCAATGTCATTAGCAAGTGCAATATCTAAAATTGAACCTGGTTCTCCGTGGACACCAAAAGGGAAGTCTTCTGAATCAACTGTAATCGAAACATCGTCAGGTAAGAATTTTATAGTGAATTTTGACATTATTTTATATCCTCTACATTCTGGTCTTTTAGTGATTTCTGTGTAGCGATATTCATAATTCGCACCGCTAGTGAATTGGTTGCTTTACTCAAACTTTCTGTCAAAGCAATGATGATATTATGGTCATCATTTTTGATACTCTCTTCAAGTTCTTTGATTGACAATCGAATATCTTCCATTTCCTCGGCTGATTCAATCAAACTTTGATGTTCTTTCAATGCTTTATGAGCTGCATTCAAAACTTGTTTAGCTTCGGAACAAGATTCCGCTAGCATCCGATTTTTGAAATCTTCTTCTGCATTCAGGAAAGAATCTTTTACGATATTTTTCACATCACTATCTTTAAGTCCATAACTCGGATTAACCTGTACTTTTTGAGCTTTTTGGGTGCGTTGGTCAATTGCTGAAATGTTGAGAATTCCATTGGCATCCACCATAAAAGTGGTTTCAATTCTATGCACACCTGCAGGAAGCGATTCCAGGCCTGAAAACTTGAAACTTGCTAAATGATTACAATCCGTTACCATCTCGCGTTCACCTTGAAAAATATTAAAATTGATGGCATTTTGACCATCAGCAAAGTTAGTGAAAACTTCTGTATGAGTTGTTGGGATTTTTGTGTTTCGCAGAATCATTTTATTCATCACTCCTCCGTAAGTTTCCATTCCTAGCGAAAGTGGAACAACATCCAACAAAAGCATATCGGAATTTCCTTCAGCCAAAATATTCGCTTGGATGGATGCACCCAACGCAACCACTTCATCAGGATTAATATCAGTTTTGGGAGTTTTACCAAAAAATTCTTCAACTTTTTTTTGGACAAATGGAATTCGAGTAGAACCTCCCACTAAAACCACATTATCAATATCTACTGATTGGAAGTCTGCATCAGTTAGAGCGATGCTACAAGCATCAAATGCTTTTTGTAAAATTGGAGAAATCATCTCCTCAAATTGGTGTATTGTGATAGTGGTTTCGAAATCCAAATTTCCTTTTGGATACTGAATTTTCACCGGAGCTTCATCGTGTGTAGATAAATAAATTTTGGTTTGTTCTGCAATTTTGCGGATGAAATAACCCGCTTCGGGATGATTAGAAAAAAAGTTGGGTTTAAGTTTTTCAATTTCCTGTTGGAAGTATTTCACCAATTCCATATCAAAATCATCCCCACCAAGGTGAGTATCACCATTAGTCGAAATCACATCAAAAATTCCATCTTTTAACTGAAGGATGGAAATATCAAAAGTCCCACCACCCAAATCGAAAACTGCAATGTTGCCTTGTTGATTTTTCTGTAAACCATAAGCTAATGCAGCCACAGTAGGTTCGTTGACAACTCTTAAAACTTTCAGTCCAGCTAGCTCTCCAGCATCTTTGGTTGCTTGTCGTTGAGCATCATTAAAATACGCTGGAACTGTAATAACCGCATCTGTAACAGATTCTTCCAAAATATTTTCTGCAGTTCGTTTTAATTCCAGCAACAATCGAGCGGAAAGTTCAGGTGGGGTGACAGTGTGATTTTGAACTCGAAATTTCAAAATTCCTTTTTCGTCGGATTCGGAAAAATCAAACGGGAAAAACAGTTTATCTTCTTCAGTTAAATCGTTGATTCCTTTGCCCATCAATCGTTTGGTGGAAGCTACTACACTAAATGGAATCTCCGACCTAAGTTCTTTCGCTGGATTTCCAACAAGAATTTTCCCATTTTCCATAAATGCTAATACTGAAGGAAGAATGCGCTCTCTATTTCTGTTCTCAAGAATTTGCGGAACTCCGTTTTTCATAACCGCAACCAACGAGTTGGTGGTTCCAAGATCAATTCCAACTATCGTTTTCATTCAAACACTCCATCCAATTCCACTTTCATTTTGTCGAGATAATTCCTGTCCGTCAGTATCAGACTTATGTTATTCAATACTTCCAATTTTTCGTTCTTGTCTTCTGATTCATCGTAATTTTGGAAATATTTGTGGATATGCTGGTCAATTTCTTCAATGTCTGTTTTTAGTTTTTGATGATGAGTTTTCAATTCTACCCTACAATGACTTTTTGGATTCGATTTGTATTCCATCAAACAATCTTGAATTTCAAAAATGTCTTCAGCAAATTTAACTGGAATACTACCAGAATCACGATTTTCGTGAATACCTTCCAGCATCATCAAATATCTAACTCGTGCAATCGGATTCTTCAGTGTAAAATATGCACGATTGAGAATCGATGAAAACTTTAAAGCAAATGTTAATTCTTGCAAAGATTGGTTTTGAAAATAGTCCGGATGGAATTTTCGACTCATTTCATAATACCGATTTTGCAGCGTGGCTGTGCAAATTCCCAATTCTTTGTCAAATCGCATAAATGAATAGAAATTTTCTTCGATTGGTGCTTGGATGGTGTTGCAATCCGGACAAAAATGTCGGAACTTTTCGATTGAGTTATTGCACTTCCAACAGGATTTAGAATTTATTTTCTTTTTATTAATCATCAAAGTGTATAAAGAATTGAAACATTATTTATTTTCTGTAAACTGTTAAAAAAGAGTTCGGTTCACCGTAGCAAATTTCTTTTGCGAATTGAGCTAATTCAGCAGTGATTATTAAATGCGCCCAAGTTGGTACCGGTACAGATGCACACCCACGAATTAACACAGTCTTACTTAAAAACTCTGACCAATCAATTCCTTTGACCTTTGCTCTGAACTCACCCTCTTTCAAAATACCGTCTGTTAGAAAATCGTCTAGATGAATCGTTTCCATTATACAGAAAAGCTCGTTCCGCAACCGCAAGTTCGTGCTGCATTTGGATTTTTAATTTTAAATCCACCAGATAAAATATCATCTGAAAAATCCACAGTCGTTCCTTTGAGATACAACCAACTTTTCAGATCGCAGTAAATCTTTACACCTTGTGCTTCAAATACTTTGTCAAATTCACCCAATTCATTATCAAACGACATATTATATGACATTCCGGAACATCCACCGCCGATAACGGAAATTCGTAGTGCGTAGCCATCCTTACCTTCTGATTTGAGGATTCCTTTTACACGATTCGCTGCTTTTTCTGTAATTTGAATATCGTCAGTTTCAGGTGTTTGAGGTACTACCATTGGATTATTCCTCTGTCTGTGGTTTTTTGAAACCGAGTCGTTCTCGAGCTTCATCTGTCATCATATCTGGTGTCCAAACAGGTTCGAAAACTACTTGAACTGTGGCAAGGTCAACGGTTTCTAAACCTTCTAATTTGGTTTTTATATCATTCGCCATATAACTCCCCATATGACATCCAGGTGTGGTGAGTGTCATCGTGATATCTACATTGTTATTACCTGATTCAGCATCAGAAATTTTGATACTGTAAATCAAACCAAGATTCCATAAATCAATTGGAATTTCCGGATCAAAGCATTGTTTCAATACTTCAATTACTTGTTCTTCATTTATCTTTGACATTTTTTGTCCTTTCGTTGAGTTTCACTTAATAGTATGAAAACTTTGAAAATCGAAAGTGATATTCAAATACTGATTTTCTCGCTAAGTAGTAGAGAGAAATCAATTTGTTTATCTCTAACGCTAACCTACTATCTATTAATTGCTAACCACTAAACCTATTTCTTCTTTTTTTCATAGTCTGCCAAGGCGGCTTTGATGCCATCTTCAGCAAGAACTGAGCAGTGGACTTTTATTGGCGGAAGCGACAATTCATCCACAATTTCAGTATTTTTTACTTTTTGGGCATCTTCAACACTCATTCCTTTTACGAGTTCTGTAATATAGCTGGAACTAGCAATTGCACTTCCACACCCAAATGTTTTGAATTTAGCGTCTTGTATGACTCCATCCTCAATTTTGAGTTGTAGCTTCATCACATCTCCACATTCAGGAGCACCGACTATTCCAGTTCCGACATTTTCGTCTTCTTTATCCAATGAACCCATATTTTGTGGATCAGTAAAATGCTCAACTACTTTTTTTGAATATGCCATATCTTACCTCAAATACATTGTAAATCGAAAATTTTAGATTATAGGTTATTGCAATCTCAACCTTATCCTCAATCCTTACTTTCTACTTTTCACATTCGACATTTTAGTCGTTTATTCACTCCACTTCACACTTTCCAAATCGATGCCTTCTTGTGCCATTTCCCAAAGCGGAGACATATCTCTCAATCTATTAACTGCTTTAACAACACTATTAATTGTGATGTCAACCTCTTCTTCAGTTGTAAACCTTCCCAAACCAAAACGGATGGATGAATGTGCTAAATCTTTACTGACTCCAAGAGCTTTCAGCACATACGAAGGCTCTAAACTGGCAGATGTGCATGCTGAACCACTTGAAAGAGCAATATTCGGGAGACTCATAATAAGCGACTCACCTTCAACATATGAAAAACTCAAATTCAGATTTCCAGGTAAACGATTTTCAGTATCACCGTTTAAAATAATTTTAGGTAGTTGAGATGAAATTCCTTTGTATAATTTTTCTCGTAGAGTTAATAATCGTTTTGTTTCTTCAGCCATTAATTTACTGGATAATTCACAAGCTTTACCCAATCCAACTATGAGTGGTGTGGGGAGAGTTCCTGATCTCATACCGCGTTCGTGTCCACCACCGTCAATTTGTGATTTTAATCGAACACGTGGATTTTTCCTGCGAACATACAAAGCACCAATTCCTTTTGGACCATAAATTTTATGCCCGGAAATAGCTAATAAGTCAATTCCCATTTCATTAACATCCACCGTAATTTTCCCTACAGATTGAGCACCATCGCAATGGAAATATATTCCGTTTTCTTTACAAATTTGCCCGATTTCTGCAACTGGTTGAATCACACCTATTTCATTATTTGCGTGCATTACGGAAACCAAAATTGTTTTATCTTTAATGGCTGATTTCAGCTTGTCAAGGTTGATTAAACCATTTTTTTCTACTGGAAGATACGTTACTTCAAATCCATCTCGTTCAAGAGCTTTACAAGTATCGAGTACTGCCTTATGTTCAGTTTTTAGAGTGATAATGTGATTACCTTTATCGCGGAACATTTGGGCAATACCCTTAATTGCCAAATTATCTGATTCAGTTGCACCACTTGTGAAAATAATTTCTCTGGGAGTTGCTCCAATTGATTTAGCGATTCTTTCTCGTGCAATATCAACCGCCTCTTCTGCTTCCCAACCGTAAGCGTGATTTCTGCTAGCTGGATTTCCGAACTTATCTGAAAAATATGGAACCATAGCATCGAATACTCGATGATCAACAGGTGTAGTGGAATGATAATCTAAGTATATTTTCTTCATAAAATCCTTAATTAGTGATATCACTTACAGGAATATTCAGAAAAATTTCCTGAACAGCTTTATTAATTTTTCCGATTGGTGTTAGAATCACACAACTATCCATTTTTTGGCATTCGGATGTTATGACGCAATCAACCAATCCAAGTGGACCTTCCAACATCTCAATAAAATCCCATAAACTAATTGATGATAAATCTATGATTAGTTTATATCCACCTTTTGCTCCTTGAATTGGTTTAACAAAACTTTCTTTTGAAAGATGTTGAAGAATTTTAGATAGTAATTGGAAAGAAATACCATACTGTTCAGATATTTCTCTTGCAGTAATGATTTCACCCTCTCCCTTAGATTGCATATGAGAAAGGGCAGTTAGTGCATATTCCGTTTTTTTCGTTAACTTTAACATAATCAATATATACGACTTATTTAGTCCTGTATAAATTTACTGACTTTGTACAAATTACGCAAGATTAAAGAAAATTTATTTAAAGTATGGAGACTAACACCACACTTCCATTTTTATTAAAACTTCTCTTCCCAATACGGACAAGCAATTTGATGAGCACCACCTGTATCAACAATCTCTGGTACTGATTCTGAACATTCAGGTTTCGCAATTGGGCAACGAGTCCTAAACCCACACCCGCTAGGTTTAGCCATAGGAGTTGGAATATCTCCCTTTAACACAATCCTCTCTCTTTCTTTCTTTTTTGGATCAGGTAGAGGTACTGAAGAAATCAATGCCTTTGTATATGGGTGTTTTGGATTATGGAAAACATCCTGGCTATCACCAAATTCTACTAAATCACCAAGATACATAACAGCTATTTTTGATGATATATGTTCTACAACTGATAGATCGTGTGCAATAAATAAATATGAAAGATCAAACTCGTCCTGTAAATCCATCATCAGATTTATAACTTGTGCTTGAATTGAAACATCTAATGCTGATACAGGTTCGTCACAAATTATTAACTCTGGATTTGTAGCCAATGCTCTAGCAATACCTACTCGTTGTCGTTGACCTCCTGAAAATTCGTGTGGATAACGGCGTGATTGTTCATTCTGTAAACCAACTTTTTCTAAAAGCCACATGACTCGATCTTGCAATTCTTTGGAATTCATGTCAGTATGAAGTTGTAAAGGTTCAGAAATTATCTGTGCGACTGTCATTCTTGGATTTAACGATGCATAAGGATCTTGGAATATCATTTGCACTTTAGAACGATACTGTCCCATATGTTTTGGATGAAGAGTTGCAAAATCAACAATTTCATCTCCAAAGTGATATTCGATACCGCCACCAATTTCCACATCAGGTGCGATATGGCGAAGAATATTGATCATTGCTCTACCAACGGTAGTTTTACCACATCCGGATTCTCCAACTAAACCAATAGTTTCCTTTTTACCAATTGAAAATGATACACCATCTACTGCTTTTACAGTTGCTACTCTTTTGGAAAATACACCTCCATGAATTGGAAAGTGAACACTCAAATTCTTAACATCAACTAATTTATTGTTGCTCATCCTTTTACTCCTTCAGACTGAATCACATGACATCTCACGAAATGTTCAGGCTTAATTTCTATTAACGGAGGTTCTTCAACATCACATTTTTCTAACTTAACATCGCATCGAGTGCAGAATTTACAACCTTCTGGCATTTCTAGTATGCTAGGGACCATTCCTTTAATTATTTCCAATCGTTCTTTTTTATTGCCTTTTTCAGGATGAGGAATAGATCTAAGCAATCCCAAAGTATAAGGATGTTTCGGGTTTTCAAAAATCTCATTAACAGAAGCTACCTCTTGTATTCGTCCACCATACATTACGATAACTCTTTCACAGGTTTCTGCAATTACAGCCAAATCGTGGGTTATTAATACAACAGCTGCATCCAGTTTCTTTTGTTTTAGTTCAACCATTAAGTCCAAAATTTGAGCTTGAATGGTTACATCCAGTGCTGTTGTTGGTTCATCAGCAATAAGAAGTGAAGGATTCTTCGCGAGTGCCATTGCAATCATCGCTCTTTGACGCATACCTCCAGAAAATTGATGCGGATAGTCTCCCATTCTATTTTCTGGCGAAGGTATGCCAACAGTTTTTAGTAGTCTGACACCTTCGGAAAATAAATTATCCCATTCTTTGTGATATTCATCTGAAATAAGCTTATCAAAGCCTATAATTACATATGCAAAGATTGTTGGAAAAATACCACCTTTGATCAAAGCAATTATTACATCCCAAACTTGAAATGTCCATCCATTTGAAAGTTGTGAGAGTAAAGTAAAAATTATAGCGAAAATAACTGATGTTTTAACTCGATTAATCTTTGGAGTACTTTTTAGATTTTTCGCTAAACCAATAATACCGTTTTTTATATACTCGATAAATTTCAACGGTTTTAGAGCTTCAATAATTTGAAATCCAACTGTATAAACCGGATTTAGAGATGTCATAGGTTCTTGGAAAATCATTGCGATATTCTTCCCGCGAAGTTCCCGCATTCGACTATACATTTTTTCTCGCCATCCACCATATTCTTTTTTAAATGGTGAATTAAAAAATATATATGAAGTAAGAAAACCATTTAGGAATAATGAAGCAAAGAAAAGTAATATACCTGGAATATTAAGAAAAGCATGGATAAACAACCATCCACCAAAAAAAGCAAAAGCTGCAGTTTTTCTAAGATTATCTGATATTCCTTTGAAAAATCGATATTGAGGGATAGCTTTTATTCTTTCCAATCCTTTTCCGTCAAAGATTTTTTCACCTTTGAAATAGATTTCTCCTTCTGACACTTCACCTGGTGGGTTCGGAATAAGTTGGATAAGTGACAATACAGATACCGATTTTCCAGAACCAGACTCACCCACAATTCCAAGAGTTTCACCTTCGAATATATCAAAGTCTATACCATGAACTGCAGTTGCCCACTGTTTACCAACTTTGAAGTGAGTTTTTAATCCTTTTACTTCTATTAATTTCTTTTTATTCATTTGAATTATCTCAATCTTGAATATACTTTTGGATCAAAAGCCTCACGGACCCCTTCACCAATAAAAACAACTAACATCAATGTTAAAAATTCCGCTCCAACCGGAGAAAATACCATCCACCATTTAGAAATGTTCTGTAGTCCAACATCGAGCATTTGCCCCCAACTTGGTGTTGGAGGTGGCATACCAAATCCTAAATAATCAAGACCAACCAGCGAAGCAATACCTCCAACAATTGAGAATGGTAAATAAGTAATAACTGGGACTAATGAATTTGGTAATATATGCTTGAATATAACTTTTCTATTACTCTGCCCCATAGAAAGTGCTGCCGCAACATAATCCTTTGCTTTTTCTCTGTAAAATTCAGCCCTCATTGGGTAAGTCATACCAATCCAGTTTACCAAAATATATATAAAAATCAGCAGGAAAAAAGTTGGTCGAATTATTGATGATATGATAATAATTACAAAAAGCATCGGTAGAGAAGACCAAATTTCAATTATACGCTGAAACAATAAATCGAATTTACCTCCGAAATATCCCATTGCACCTCCTACAGCAATTCCTATGGAATATCCAAACAGAGCAAGTAACAATGAAAACGAAATCGAAATATTAAAAGCATAAGACAACCTTGCAAAAACATCTCGTCCTGTATCATCCGTTCCTAACCAGTGATTATTAGATGGTGGGTCATACATTTTATTCCCTGATGTAATATCTTCAAAGGGACCATATTCATAAAGTGGCATAATAACCCAATTGTCTGAATTTTCAACTTGCCATTGTTTTTGCAATTCACGGTATTTGGCTTGGCCAGGTACATCTTGTCCAAATTCTTCTCCGCGAAATACTCTATCTGGAACCAAAGAAAAATCACGTAAGGCAGGAAAAAAATACTCCCCCTCGTAATGAACAATGAGTGCTTTACTATTTATCATTATAGGTAAAAACCACGATAATACATAGAGAGTTACAATGATTACAAACGAGTAATACCCTCGTTTCATTGTTTTAAATTTCAACCAACGTTTTTTATATATTGATAGTGAAATTTCTTCGTTATTTTGTTTTTTTCGTTTAAATATCATCTAAATCGAATCCTTGGATCTACGGTTGCTAATACAATATCTGAAAGTAAATTTCCTATAAGTCGGAGCATTACTGTTATAACTAAAAATGAAAGTACAATTGGATAATCTCTATCTAAAATTGCTTGGAAACTTAATCGACCAAATCCATCAATATTGAATACTTTTTCAATAAGGTAAGACCCAGCAATGACTATACCAATTATGTGACCAATTCCAGAAGCTATTGGAATTACAGAATTTCGGATAGCGTGGAGCCAAACCACTCTCTTTTCTGAAATTCCCTTAGCAAATGCGGTTCTAATGTAATCTTGTGAAAGTTGTTCAAGAAGACTGTTTTTCATAAGAACAGTCAATGTAGTAAAACTGGCAATAGACCAAGCGATAATTGGTAATACTGCGTGGTGAAGTTGGTCAACTATTTTACCCCAAAGAGAAAGTGATTCCCAAACTTCCATTGGTGAGCGAAAACCTCCAAGTGGGAAAACATCCCAAAACGAACCTCCACCGAACAATACAAGCAAAACACCACCAAACGCCCAACCAGGTATTGAATATGTAACAAAAATAATCACACTTGAGACAAAATCAAATGGTGAGCCGTGTTTTAGAGCTTTTCTAATACCAAGAGGAACGCAAACCATATATGACAAGAACATTCCTGTTAACCCGAAAAACAGAGAAATCTTAAATCTTGGTTTCATTACTTCAGTAACAGGTTGTTGAAAAGTATATGATTTCCCCAAGTTTCCTGTTAGAATTCCGGAAAACTCAGTCTGATAAATGACGGAATGCAAAACTCCATTTTCATCAGTTTCCTCGATATGTGCTTTCCAAATTGGACTTTCTGATCCATCTTTTTCGTAAACAATGAGATTACCTTCAGCATCCCTTGAGATATCTACTCGAAGAATTTTGCCAGCTTTTTTCCCGACTCTTTTATCTACAGTATATTCGTCTGATTTGAATTTAAAATCGCGATGTTGGATTTCTCTTTGCCAAACACCGAGCCACATCAAGTACCTTTGCCAAACTGGTTTGTCAAAACCATAGAATCGTTTGAGTTCTTTAAGTGCTTTTTCCGGTAGAATCTGTGAACCTCCACTCATAATATCGGAAACACTCCCTGCAGTTTCACCTTCAGCTGCAGCACCCATTTGAAGTCGCTGGATTTGTTGTTCCAACGGACCTCCAGGAGCCATTTGTAATATAGTGAAAACAAGAATTGTTGATCCCAAAAATGTTGGAATCATCAATAATATTCGTCTAATAAAATACGTTGTCATAACTGGTTAGTTATCCTTTAGTTATTATTTATTTAGATTTTCTAAATACTCTGGCCAGAACTTGATATCGCTGTGGTCAATAGGCAGAGATTCATCATTTTCTATAGCTTCTTTTAAACGAGCTTCTTTTTCAGGGTCAATCCACCAACTACCAAAAATCGAACGATAATCACCTCCAAATCGAGATACTACATATTCCGGATATCCAAACTTGTCCCACCAAAGAAGTCGTTGGTAATTTCGAGCAATTCCCCAAGCAGCAGGATGAACATCTGAATAAATACCATCAATCTCTCGGATAATTTCGACTCGCTTCTGTTGATCAAATTCAACATCATATATATCTAGTAATTCATCAACTCGTGAGCTCATAAACCCAGTAATATTATTGGTGTTGTTTTGGTCAGCTAATTCTGATGATAATGAAGTTTCAGGATTGGGGAATACCAAACCGCCCCACGCTTGCATAAAGACAGTGAAATTTCTTTCCATAATATTCTTCCACATTGTATTTCCATCCATAAATTTGATTTGCATATTGATTCCGTATTCTTTTAACATTTGCTGAACCGGTGTTACCATATATGCAGATCCCTTGGCTATTGAAATTTCAAATTGAAGGACTCTACCTGTTTCATCGTGAACCAACCAGCCTTCCGGATTTCTTTCTGTATATCCAGCTTCAAAAAGTAATTGTACTGCTTTTTCTGGATTATACTTCACTTTTTCATTGTTCGGATTTTCATAAACGGAACCGGTGTATAATGAATTCATCATTGAATATTCACTGTAGTACATATCGCGATTCATCTTTTCTCGATTATACAAATAAGTAAATGCATATCGAACTCTTTTGTCGTTAAACGGCCATTTTCTCATATTAAAAGCATAGCCACTGGTTCCTGCAGGTTTTTCTGAATACACTTTGTGCTTCTGAATCCAACCCTTTTGTATTGCTTTGAAGTCACATTCTTCAACCCATTCTCGTGCTTTTGATACTGTGTAAAAATCTGATTCCCCTTTTTTGAATTTTTCAAATTCCAATGCCATATTATCTTTCACAACAATAAACTTAATCTTATCGAAATTAGATGAATACAAGCTAGTTCTATCATCAGCACCCCAGTAATCTGTTCTTCTTGTCAAAGTAAATGATTCTTGATTTACTACATCTTTGTCATAAATGATATAAGAACCTGAACCTGGCATCATTTTAAATTGATATTCCTCAAGATATGCAGTTCCATCAAGGTCATTTAGTATGTGGGCTGGAAGGATGGACATCCCACCAAAATATAATAGATTTCTCCAGCTCAATTGTTTACACTTTACACTAACTATATATTTACTTTCTGCAACAGGTCTTTCAAATTTTCCATACACTAGTTGTGATGACGGTTCAAGTATGGTTTCATCCATTAACAAATCCCAAGTTGCAACTACATCATAAGATGTTACAGGCATCCCATCAGAGAATTTTGCTCGCGGATCAATTCTAAACCAAAATTGCATTTTATCATCGGAAATTTTCCAATGAGTAGCTAATACGGGAACAAAATCCAAATTTAATGGGTGCGTAGAAATCAAGCTTTCGTAACACATTCCTTCAATTGTAGAGTTTTCTACATAATTGGAATTTTGACCCACAGTTCTCAAAGTAGCTGGGAAACGACTGGTTATATGACGGAGCAAGCCACCTTTTACAGCCCTTGGATCACCATAGAAAAAATAGTCTTCTTCGGTAAAATTGTATGTTGTATATCCTAAATCTTCAGCGATTTCATCAAAACCTGGTCCACCAAATTCTAGAGCAACCACCTCATCAGGAACATTGTTTGTTGTAATTTCTTCCGTTTTAGTTCCATCTGACTTGTTTTTTTCACCACCACAACCTATTACAAAAACTAACATTAATGAAAGTGTCGCTAATATAATAATTCTATATTTTGATAACATTTTTTCTCCTTTTCTAAATTTGAGTTTAATGCACAATTTTGTTGCAAAAATTCAGCACTAAATTTAAGTTAGTTAGCTACAATATTGCACAGTAAAACTTTATGCTATTTATGAAAGTTCATATCTATCCAAAACGATTGCCAGTTACCTCATAAATAATGTAACCGTAGAATGAATATGAGTAAATAATCGCGAGAGGATTACTATAAGACCGTTTTGGAATATAAAGTTTTTTGTGTAAATGGCCAAAACTGCTTGATGAAATAAACCCATGGGTTTATTTTTCGGTTTGTTTTAACCATTTTAATGGTTTATCAAAGGATTCTAATACAATCTCTCATCACTTCAGCAATATAACTTTCTGTGTTTGAACAAACTCACCACTTTCCATTCTAACAAGATACACACCACTTGGTTGTGAATTACCGTTCCAGTTGATTGTGTATTCACCAACATTGTAATATTCATCAACCATTGTTTCAACTAACTGTCCATTGATATTGTAAACTTTAACTGACACCATATCTGAATTGGGAATGGTAAATGATATGGTAGTAGTTGGATTAAATGGGTTTGGAAATGGTTGGTGTAAATTATATTCAATTGGAAGTGATAGTTCAGATATTGATGTTGATGAACAGTTGGTTGTATCTTGTTCTCCAATATCATATTCAGATAGACATTCTGGATATGGCGGACAAAGTTGGTTGTTTGATAATGAAAGGACAATACCTGATAGATTACATATCTCTGGTGGGACCTCTCCTGTTAAACCACTATTTGATAAATGTAACTCAGTAGTAGTCTCAATATCAAAACAGAAATTCCATAATTCTACAAAACCATCATCACATTCAAAATCTTCACATTCAGATGTATCTTGCTCTCCAATATCACTTAAATCCAAACACCCTGGATATGGCGGACAAAGTTGGTTGTTATATAATGAAAGGTAACTACCTGCTAGACTACATATCTCTTCTGGGACCTCGCCTGTGAGTTGGTTAGAAGATAAAGACAAAATTTCAAGATTCACGAGGTTCCCAATCTCTTGTGGGACCTCTCCTGTGAGTTGGTTCCAACCTAAACTCAACCAAGTTAAATTCGGCAGGTTACCTATCTCTGGTGGGACCTCGCCTGTGAGTTGGTTAGAAGATAAAGACAAATCAGTTAAATTCGTGAGGTTCCCTATCTCTGGTGGAATTCCTCCTGTGAGTCCACTCACTGATAAATCCAACTCAGTTGTTTCCTCAATATCATAACACTCACCCCATAACTCCACTTCAACACCATCAATACAATCCCGTCCCCACACAACTGATAATATCAATAGAATAAATAATACATAAAGAACTCGTTTAGTAGTTTTCATTTTAATCACCATTAAATTGGTATAAGACATAGTATAAAACACATAATAAAGTTTACAACTATTCAACCAATTACACAATTTAAACAACCTACAACTCACCACATTCCAATCTGTCCAAAACAAATAACTCTCGTCGAGCTTGAAAAACTAATGTATCAATATAAAACGGAATCTAATTTGTCTTGGACAGCAATAATGAAAATTAGAAAGAATTGTTGGTTTTTGAGGACATTAGCGTTTATATAGACTAAGTTGTTGATAGGGAAGTTATTATCAATCAAGAATTAAATCAACAATTTGAACTATATCTACTATTTCTATCATTTCATTTTGATTTAGATCTGAAGCACAAACTTGAATTTCTGTTGGAGAATCAATTCCCAATATAACATCTACAACCCCAATAACATCTAGTAGATCTACGACATCATCAGAGTTATAATCACCTAATAATACTTGTGCACATTGGTCAGTTTCTATTATGTGAAATCCCAAATATTCAAAAGTATCCTGTGGATAAACAAACCACTGAGTTTCGGAAGATAACAACCAATCGGTTGCCCCAGCCAGCACCTCTGGTTTGCGAACAATAGTGTGATCTTTTGTGGCATCTGTAACACCTGATACACTCCATCCATTACCGGGATCAACTCCATCAGTACCAATTACATCTATTAATTCTCCATTTTTCGCTAAACCAATTGCATCATCACCATTCCAATTGGATTGAGTCCAAGTTATATCTCCTTGTTGAACAATTTCATTATCAGCACCACTATGGTAAATTACATAAACATCATTGGAAACAATTTCTCCTGTCATTGATAAAGAGTATTGGTACCATTCACCTCCATTTGTTATTTTCCATATTTGATAGTCATTCAAGCTTATAGTTTCATTTGTGGGATTAAATATTTCAAGATATTTGTTGTACCCTGATCCTTCACAGTACTCCGATATTAATAAATCGCTACCAAGTTGGTTTTCATTAGATATCGAAAAATTGGTATCACTTTCATCTAAAACATCTCCAGTAGAACTATCCTCAATAACAATTTTGTATAAATTGGATGGGAACAATGTTTCTGATACTTCCCAACTCCATTGGAATTGTGATGACAAAACAGTTGCTATAGTATCTACTTCAGAACCATTTTCATAAATCAAAATTCGGATATGAGAATCAATATTATGAGCAATCCACTCAATAGTTGTGGTTTGTCCAATGTATAATGACTCTCCACCATTTGGAAAATTAATCTGTAAATATGGATTATTATTTGATACAGAATTTGGATATCCCGGAGTACCGCCCACTTCTAAGCTTGCAAGCCAATTTGATGGTGAATTATTATCTGATTCTACAGTAGTCAATTCCAATGATGGTCCAACTCCGTTCGGTGAAGATGGCCAAGGACTCGAGTTTCCATAATTTACTTGGTCAACAACCAGACCATCTGGATTTACAAATGTAATGGTTTCTCCAGAGTTTCCTAAGTTGCCTGATGTCCACTCAATGCTATTAGAATAAGTTGTACCATTTTTTGCTAATACTACAAAACTGTTGGCTTGGATAATATCATTTTCTGAAAAGTATAGAGAAATTCCATCTGAGAAATAATAACCAAACAAATCTATTGATTCGTTTTCTAGATTAAACAATTCCAAAAATTCGTAGTCATCATCAGCACCTTGATCTGGAGTTGGATTATAGTGTAATTCATTAATCACAATATTTTTGACTGGTTCAACTTCATCATAAAACCATATTCTTTTGATTAATGTAGAGTCCAAAACAAATGGATTGGGTTTCCCATTTTGATATCCAGCGATAGCCATAGTCCTATCATATTCTCTTTGATTAACTACATCGATTGAATTCCAGTTCTTTAAAGTATTCTTCTGTTGGTTGAAAAATGTTTCATCAGCACCATCTTGATACATTGTGTAATAATAAAATATAGAACGGGATGCATTACCTTTATGGTCTTCTCGTGGTTCAAATTTATCAGGAGTATCATTTTCTTTTTCACTATACTCTTCAATTGAATTTGTTGGAATTGTAGATTGTGAGTAGTTATTCCTAAACCAAGTATCAGTATTATAATCATTAATTTCGTAATATGGGGCATTATTGCGTGAAGAATTAACTTCAAGTCGAGTAGGATAGAGATGGTGCATATCACTTTTTTGGGGTTCTACACTTGAACCTAAGCTCTGAGGCCAAGTATGCTCGCAATTCATTCCCTGTTCGGTAACCTCTGGCAATGGATTTTGTAAATCTGTAATTGTAATTGTATAACCAGAATAAACTCCTACTAATTGATTTCCGTTTTGTATATCAATTTCACCATAGAGCTTTTCTCTTGCATTATCATAACCAAGTGTGCTTATTGGTTTATAATTCTCAACAAGATAATCAAGTAGGTCTTGGCCAAGGAGACCTTCACCAATTACAGTTTGTGTTTGTCCTATTAGTGCTGAAAATACAATCATCAATAGAAACAATTTCTTTTGTGTTTTTATTGCCATAACCTTAACCATTCAAAAATAATTAAAGACGAATATAACCTCCTGAAGCTGAAATACCATCGCATTTACCATACATTTCTGTACTGGCTGAGGAATTTCTATTTCTTGCGTTTTTTGGATTATATATAGTTTTTTACAACCCTGGGAAGGTTTTGTAATTTACAACCAATTTAAGAATATTGCGAATTTCTCTATTTGAACAAAATCTATCTAATGAATTGTCAATTTGATATAATTTTTCATTACCTTTTGGAAATTTATCGCTAGATAGTTTGAGACAAACTGATTAACATTAGTTCATTAGAATTATTATGTTTAGGCAGGATTTACGAATTAGCATCAAGAAGGCTTGGTACTTGTAAATCTCCTATTGTCAATATGAAGGATACATGGAAACATACACCTTATACAGTTTTATTACAAAAAGATGATCAACCTTTTATAGAATAGTTCGTCAGTACTAGAAGACAAGGAGTAACACATACTGGTTTCAGAAGTAATCAATATTACTATAGTAAATGTTTAGAAAATATTTTTGGATTGCAATACTATCTAATAAACCCATCTCTCCTAAAAAGTGCATTAGGGTCTGGTTTTTTACCTCGGAATTTTATATATAAGTCCATTGGATGGTCAGTATTTCCTTTTGATAAAATATTGTTGTTGAACGAATTAGCAACATCCCTGTTGAAAATTCCATTTTCTTTAAAATACTCAAAAGCATCTGCATCCAGTACTTCAGCCCATTTGTAAGAATAATAACCAGCAGAATATCCTCCTCCGAAAATATGAGCAAAGCTACATGAAGTATTAGCTCCTTCTATCCTTGGTAATAACCTCAATTCTTCAACAATAGAGTTCTCAAAATCAGTAATACTTTCAACAAAGGAGGTATCCTGTGTATGCCAAGCCATATCTATCAGACCAAGCGTAATCTGTCGAATACTTTGATAGCCCGCATTAAAATGTTGAACCTTTTTGATTTTTTCGATTTGTTCTTGTGGAATTGAATCACCAGTCTCATAATGCTTTGCAAAAATATCGAGTGCTTCCTTTTCTAAGAGCCAGTTCTCCATAATTTGAGATGGTAACTCAACAAAATCCCAAAATACATTCGGACTTGCGAGTGATTGGTAAGTGCAATCTGACAACAATCCATGTAATGCATGTCCAAATTCATGGAAAATAGTCCTAACTTCTGACATGTCTAACAAAGAAGGTTTATCCTGTGTGGATGGAGTTAAATTGGTAACAATAGATACATGGGGTCTGATAACTTCACCCTTATAGAGTCCTTGACCTCTGAAAGTAGTCATCCATGCTCCGTTACGTTTGGTTTCTCTCGGGAACATGTCCATATATAATAGACCAACAAATTTACCATTTTCATTTTTGACTTCATAGACAGTTACATCAGGGTGATATACAGGAATTTCAGATAATTTCTTGAAATTTAATCCATACAATTTGTAAGCAATTGTAAATATTCCATCGAATACATTTTCAATTTTAAAATATGGTCTTAGTTTTTCTCCATCATAATCGAACTTCTTTTGTTTTAATTTTTCTGAGTAGTATGAAAAATCCCAAGAACTAAAATCATCAATTCCATCTAATTCTTTTGCAAGTAGTCTAACTTCTTCAACATCTTTTTTTGCTGTTGCTATAGCTGTGGATTTTACAGTACTTAAAAAGTCCATTACAGCTTCGGTCTTTTCTGCCATCCGTTCTTGAAGTGTATAATCTGCGTGAGAGTTAAAACCTAGAAGTACAGCTTTTTCGTGCTTTAGTTTTGCTATTCTCTTTAGAATATTGCTATTGTCAAATTTCCCATCAACTGCTAATGTCCCAAGTTCCTTTAAAATAGTCTCCCGGAGTTTACGATTCTCAGCATATTTAACAATTGGTAGCCAACTCGGCATTTGAAGTGTAAACAACCAGCCCCCATCTTTACCTTTTTGCTTTGCAATATTCTCGGCTGAAGATAACGCAATTTCAGGAATTCCTGATAATTTACTCTTATCGGTAATATGAAGCTCAAAATCGTTTGTGGCATCAAGCAAATTCTTAGAATATTGTGGACCTAATTTGGATAATTCTTGATTCAGAGTCCTTAGTCTAGTTTTTTTAGTTTCATCTAGGTTAGCCCCATTTCTAACAAATCCAAGATATTTTTTTTCGGTTAATCGTATCTGTTCATTTGTCAAATCGGAAGAAGCCATTGAATCATAGACTTCTTTAACCTTTTTATATAGAGTTTCATCTAAAATAATATTGTTACTAAAATCAGCCATCATAGGAGAGATTTGTTGTGCTAATTCCTTAAATTTGCCGTCTGATTCAGCACTATATAGATTGAAATAAGTTTCAACGATCGTACCCAAATCTTCTGAACAAGTTTCCAAAGCTAATATTGTGTTTTCAAAATTAGGTTCATCGGAATTGTTTTTAATTTGTTCTATATTGCTCCTAGCGATTGCCATTTTTTCTTGTATCGCTGGTATAAAGTGATCAGTTTCTATTTTATCAAATGGAACTACATTATATGGTAAATTACTTTCATGTAAAAATGGATTATTATTAATGTGTGACATAATATTTCCTAAGTTTATTGTTTTAGTCAAATACTTCCCCGTGAGACCTCGCAAGTTTACAATAATTTTGATGAAGAGATAAAGTATTTATCTAAATCAATATGACACTTGTGCAGATGTTATTTACACAATGGTAATTTAGTCGCATACTTACACAGTTATTTATAATGTAGGTTTTAACCCAAAATACTATTTTGGTCAGTTATTGTTATGAAAATTTGTAACAATAAACAAAATACTTCATCTAAATTCTTAGTTATGAACAATTTTATGATTACTGTTTTCCCAAAGCAACAATTAATTGGATAAGCTAAAATTTGATTTTGTTATAATCACATAATGCAAGGTAATTTTGCTTGCTTGTAAATAAGTAACATTTACAAATAAACACCATAATTAAATAGAAATTTGAGAAAACAAACTATGAATGATGTGGACAACAGTTCCCAGCGGAGAGAAAATCTTGAAGTTGTAACTATAAGATTTGCTGGGGATTCCGGAGACGGAATGCAACTGACAGGTACGCAATTCTCTGATAATACTGCTATTGTAGGAAATGACTTATCTACTTTTCCTGACTACCCATCGGAAATACGAGCACCAGCAGGTACACTTGCCGGAGTAAGCTCATTTCAGATTCAGTTTAGCAGTTTAGATATTCACACCCCTGGCGATAAATTGGATGTTCTAGTTGCGATGAATCCTGCTGCTATGAAGGTCCATCTAAAAGATTTGAGAGATCACGGTATTCTATTGGTAAACACAGCTGGTTTCACAAAGAAGAATTTAAAACTTGCTGGGTGGATTGATAATCCACTAATGGATAAATCATTAAACAATTATCGATTAATCAAAGTCGATATGACGCAATTAGTTGCCGATGCAGTTGGTAATATAGGATTATCCCCTAAAATTGTCAACAGAAGTACTAATATGTTTGCTTTGGGATTTTTGTATTGGCTGTATGATAGAAACATTGAATCCACAATCAAATTTCTAAAAAATAAATTTACAAATAGACCAGATGTTATAGAATCAAATACACGCGCATTAAAAGCTGGTTATAATTATGGTGAAACACTTGAGATAATTAGAACATCATATAGAGTTCCTAAAGCAAAATTCAAAGAGGGCACTTACAGAAATGTAATGGGAAATCAGGCAATAACTTTTGGATTACTTGCAGCATCTGAGAAAGCAGAACTTGAGTTGTTTTATGGTGGATATCCTATTACTCCTGCTAGCGATATTTTGCATTATTTAGCATCGTATAAGAACTTTGGAGTAAAAACATTTCAAGCTGAAGACGAGATAGCAGGTGTTGTTAGCACAATTGGAGCAGCTTATGCTGGAAGTTTTGCTGTTACTGCAACAAGTGGTCCGGGGATGGCTCTCAAAACAGAAGCACTTACTTTAGCTGTTTCTGCTGAAATTCCAATGGTAATTGTAAATGTTCAACGCGGTGGACCATCAACAGGATTACCAACCAAAACTGAGCAATCTGATTTATATCAAGCAATGTTTGGTAGAAATGGAGAAACACCTGTTCCGGTTGTTTCTGCATCGACCCCTGCTCATTGTTTTGAAGCAGCTTACGAAGCGAGTAGAATTGCCTTAGAACATATGATTCCAGTTATTCTATTAACCGATGGGTATCTCGGAAATGGTTCTGAACCTTGGTTAATTCCAAACTTTGAAGAACTTCAACCCATTAAAACACATCAAACTACTGATCCAGAAAACTTTTTACCGTTTTCTCATGATAAAACTACTTTAGCCAGACCTTGGGGAATACCAGGGACAAAGGGCTTGGAACACAGAATTGGCGGTTTGGAAAAAACTGAAGGTAGTGGAAATGTTAACTATGAAGCTGACAATCATCAATATATGACCGAACTCAGGCAGAAAAAAGTGGATATCATCGCTGAAAATATTCCGTTAATTAAACCTTTGGGTAATGAGACAGGTGATTTACTAGTTCTCGGTTGGGGAAGTACTTATGGTGCAATTCGAACTGCTGTAAAACAGTGTATTAAAAATGGACAAAAAGTATCACATATACATCTAATGTACTTGAATCCATTTCCAAAAAATCTTGGTTCGTTACTTAAAGGATTTAAGAATATTCTTATTCCGGAAGTTAATTCTGGTCAACTGAAAAATATAATTAGGGCAAAATATCTAGTTAATTCTGAAGGATTAAATATAATTCAAGGAAGACCATTAACAGTCACTGAAATCTATGATAAATTACAAGAAGTTCTGAAGGGATAACGACAAATGAGTAATTACAAAAATTTAGAAGAACCTCTTACAAAAAAAGATTTTATATCTGGACAGGAAGTTCGTTGGTGTCCTGGCTGTGGTGATTATGCAATTTTATCTCAAGTTCAAAAAGTTTTTCCTCAACTTGGAATCCCAAAAGAGAAATTTCTGGTAGTATCAGGGATAGGTTGTTCAAGTCGTTTTCCATACTACATGGATACATTCGGATTTCACAGCATCCATGGTCGTGCACCAGCACTAGCATCAGGTGCAAAACTATCAAATCCGGATTTATCAGTTTGGATGATTACTGGTGATGGAGATGCGATGGCAATTGGTGGAAATCACTTTATTCACATTCTACGAAGAAATTTAGACATCAATATTCTGATGTTTAACAATCGAATTTATGGTTTAACAAAGGGACAATATTCTCCTACTACAGAACTTGGTAAACGGACAAAATCATCACCAATGGGAACCGTTGATTATCCATTTAATCCTCCACAATTAGCACTTGGTGCAGCTGGTACCTTTATTGCCAGAGGAATTGATATGGAGCAAAAACATCTCCAGGAACTTATGAAATCTGCCTATGCACATAAAGGAACTTCTTTTGTAGAGATTTACCAAAATTGTGTGATTTTTAACAACGGTGCATTTTCAAATCTAACTAAAAAGAAAGAAAAACAAGAAAATGTTCTTATGTTAGAGCACGGAGAACCAATGTTGTTTGGCAAAGACAGAGATAAAGCATTATGTCTTGTTGGTTCAAAGCTTAAAGTAGTTAGTATTGGTGATAAATACAAAATTTCCGATGTATTAGTTCACAATGAAACCAATAAAATACAAGGACTTCTATTGAGTGAGCTTACCTATGAAGATGAATTCCCAACACCTATTGGAATTTTATATCGCGAAGATAAATCTTCTTATGAAGAAATGTTATTGGAACAAATTGATAATGCTAAATTACAAAAAGGGAATGGTAGTATTGATAAGCTATTCAACGAAGGACACACCTGGGAAGTAAAGTGAAAACTAAAAAAATATCAACATGGAAAAAGGTGTTCATAAACACCTTTTTATGTTTATTTACATTGTTTTTAGGTGGAATTATTTATCTAATTATTCTATCTGAAGATTTACCTTCACTTGATGAGCTTCGTACATTTAATCCGGAAACTGTTACAAAAATTATGTCTGCTGATGGCCAACTAATCAAAGAACTTTACACATTTAAAAGAGATGTTGTACCAATTGGTAGAATTCCAAGAGATTTAATTAATGCATTAATTTCTATGGAAGATCATAGGTTTTATGCTCATCCTGGGGTAAGTATTCGTGGAATTTTAAGAGCAGTTGTAATAGATATCTTAACAATGAGTCGCAAGCAGGGAGCAAGTACCATCACGCAACAGCTTGCTAGAAACATGTATGACACTATTGGTTTCAAAAAAACTGTTACCAGAAAATTAAAAGAACTATTAACTGCGATCCAAATCGAGAGAACATACACCAAATCAGAAATAATGGAATTATATCTCAATTCGGTATATTTCGGACATGGGACTTATGGGGTTCAGACAGCTTCCAAATATTATTTTGGAAAGGATGTTGATGACTTGAATCTGAATGAATGTGCTACTTTAATCGGTTTACTTCCTGCACCAGCATATTATTCTCCAATCAATCATCCTGAAAAAGCTAACTGGAGGAGGAATTTGGTTCTTTCTGTTATGACAAAAAGAGAATATATAAGTGAATCAGAATATAACAAAATAAGTTCCAGTCCTTTATCCGAAAAAGTTGCTGGTGAAGATCCAGGTCGTGCACCATATTTCTCCGAATATATTAGAAGAGAACTTGAGAAAATTGATGAAGACCTTAAAATTAATCTGTATAAAGACGGATTAGTAATTCATACAACTTTAGATATGGAAATCCAAAAGGCACTTGAAGGTGCCTTCTTGTCCGGGATGGAAAAAAATCAGAAAGTGTTAAACTCGGAATTTTTAGAGGATCAAGAAAGGTTAGAAAATGCTCTAACTCAATCTGGTTTTGATATGGACTCAATTAAACAGATTCTTTCTGAAGGAACCACTATACCGGGAATTTTACGAAATCAGTTTTTAGTTCAAGGTGCTGCTGTTGTAATAAATCCAAAAAATGGCCATATACTTGGGATGATTGGTGGAAGACAAGAAGATGAATATGTTGATCATTTTAATCGTTCAGTTCAAGCGAAACGACAGCCTGGTTCAGTTTTCAAACCTTTTATTTATCTAACTGCTTTAGAGAATGGTTACAAGCCAACTACACAGTTGTTAAACCAACCTTTAGTAAAGTTTATTGATGATACAACTCTTTGGAATCCTCAAAATCACGATGGTTCAACAGGTTTGCTGACTACTCTTAGAGATGGTTTACGAAGATCTCTAAATTTAGTATCGGTTAGAGTCGTACAAGAATTGGTTACTCCTGACGCAGTCAAGGAAAATGCTAAATTGTTTGGATTAACAACCAACATCCGTGCTTATGAATCTATTGCATTAGGAGTATCGGAGGTTTATCCACTAGAAATTACAGCCGCATATTCTGTTTTTGCCAGTAATGGAATTTACTCAAAACCATTTGCTATAACAAAAATAGAAGATCGTTATGGTAGAAGTAAACGAGATTTTTTTCCAGAATCTAGAGAAATTAAAGACGAATCTACTATTTATCTATTACGGGATATGATGAGGTCAGTAGTTGATGCAGGTACTGGTGGAGCTTTACGCTGGAAGTATAAATTTAAAAGACCCGCAGCTGGTAAAACAGGGACTACAGACAGCAAAACTGATGCTTGGTTTGTAGGTTATACACCACAAATTGCGATGGGCGTTTGGATAGGTGTTGATGATCCATCCATTTCATTAGGAAACGAACAATTTGGGTCCGTAGCTGCACTTCCTATTTGGGCAAAAGCTATAAATCAAATTTATGAAGTTAAGGAATATCCCGAAGAAGATTGGGAAATACCTGATGGAATTGTTGAATTGGAAATTTGCACAGAAACTTATGAAAAAACTACCCGATGGTGCCCTGGTGATACACGAATGACAGAAATATTTATTATACAAAATCAACCAAAAAGTTTGTGTAGCAAACACCAAAGTCCATTTTCTAGATTTAGAGATGAATGAGATCAACTAATCGGAAAAAATACAAATTGTTTAAATTAACTACTAATAAATTAACCTAATAGGTTTCGGGTGCATTTGCGATATTTTTATTGCTTGTTGGATTGAAATTTTACCTCGGTCAAGTTTGCTGGAGTCAGAACAGAATACTTCTGCAATTGGTTCTTCCTTTTCAATTGAATCCCCAATCTTTTTGTGGAAAGTAAATCCGGCTGAGTTATCTAAAACATCGTCTTGTTTTTTGCGTCCTCCACCCAATTCTATTATTGATAATCCAAGTTTGTATGTATCCATTTCAGAGATATAACCTTTTTGTTGAGAAACGATTGTTTCATTAAATTTTGGTTGATGTAGTTTGTTGTTTAACATTTGTTCTACATTACCTCCATGAGCTGAAACTAATTCTAAGAATTTCTCCATTGCACTACCATTTGAAACTACTTCTTCTACTTTCTGTCTGTTATCGCAATATGGATCAAACAACGATAGTGCTTCTTCGCATAAACTATAAACTACTTCCATTAAATCTTTAGGTCCATTGCCTTGAAGAGCGTCTATAGATTCCTGAACTTCACACCATAATCCACTCGAATTTCCGAGAGGTTGGTTCATATCTGTAATCAACGATGAAACTCTTAAACCGTGATTTTGTCCTATTTTTGTCAAAAGTTCTGCTAGTTTTTTGGCATCTGCGTGAGTTTTCATAAATGCACCATTTCCTGTTTTAACATCCAAAACAAGACCTTGAATTCCTTCTGTAATTTTCTTGCTCATTATACTTCCAGAAATTAATGGTAGTGATGCAACCGTAGATGTAACATCTCGAAGTGCATAAATTTTGCGATCAGCTGGACAGATATCGTCTGTCTGTCCAATTAGAGAAAATCCAATTTCCTTTACTATTTTACGATATTTCTCTAAAGATAAATCTGTTTTGTATCCAGGAATTGTTTCAAGTTTATCTAGTGTACCTCCGGTATGCCCTAAAGCTCTACCCGAAATCATTGGAACATAAAGTCCGCAAGCAGATAGAATTGGTCCTAATATTAAAGAAACCTTATCACCCACACCACCTGTACTATGTTTGTCTACAACTGGACCTGGTAAATCGGAAAAGTCCATTTTTTTTCCAGAATTTATCATCACAGAAGTATAATCAGAAATTTCTTGAAATGACATATCGTTCAAAAATACCGTTGCCAGCCAAGAAGCCATTTGATAATCAGGAATTTTGTTAGAGATGAATCCATTAATCAAAAATTCAAATTCAGATATAGAATGTTGTAAACTCTTCTGTTTCTTTTTTATTAGTTCATCAATTGTGTACATACTCATTTCAATTATTATTCCAAATATTTTTTAGAAAATTGAACATAATATTCTGCTCTTGCTAGTATCTCGTTAAATTCATTTTTGGTTACTTTTCTAATAATTTTCCCAGGAATCCCCAAACAAAGTGACATTGGTGGAATTATTGTATTTTCTGTAATAACTGAACCTGCACCAATAATTGAACCCTCTCCGATTTGTGCGTTATCCATAATAATTGAACCCATACCAATTAGACAATTATCATTAATTTTGCACCCGTGAATTATCGCGTTGTGGCCGATGGTTACATTTTCTCCTATGATCGTTGGTGCAGTTTGTGTGGTTACATGAATTGTAGAATTATCTTGGATATTTGTTCGTTGTCCAATTTTTATATAATTCATATCTCCACGAATTACAGTTCCAAACCAAATATTTACATCTTCTCCTAGAGTAACATCACCGATTATATCTACCGTTTGAGAAATATAGCAGGAGTTTGGAATCACAGGTGATTTATTTTGAAATTGTGAAATCAATTTTTCTTTCCATTTTTGCGGAATTTGAACAAACTCAGTAACTCCAGTTTTAGGAAATGTTGCTCTTTAGAAGTGAAATAGCAAAGGTACATTCCAACTAATCCCAAAATTATATTTGGCATCCACATCGACATTATTGGAGAGAAATATCCTCTATCAGCTAATTCTTCACCTGAGATTAAAAAAGCCCAGTAAACTATAAAAAAACCCAAACTAAGTGCCATGCTTATCGCGAATCCGCCTTTCCTTGCCATAATCCCAAGAGGAGCTCCAATCAAAATGAAAATGATGCTTGCAAATGGAATAGAGAATTTTTTATGCAACTCAACTGAATATTTGTTAATGGACTTTTCGTAAGCACCGATCAATTTAAAGTCACTTGTGACTCCCCGGATTAGGTTTTTAAATCTGCGTTTAATATATGATATTTTCTTGTTATTTTTCTCTTTCTCTAAACTCAATAGAGATATTTGTAATGAATCAAGTGTTGATTTAATATCATTTTGCACAGCAACACTCGAGAAGTTAATTAATGAATCAGGGAACAAATTATCTTCAATCAAATCTTCTTTTTTAACTCTTGAGATGATCCTATCTTTTGTTTCATTTATTTTTTGATAATAACCACTAATTTTGTTGTTGATCATTGTAAATGTCATTTCTCTATCACCTCTGATTTTACTGTCTTTTCGGGTTAGAATTAAATTATCAATAGGGACAACGACTTGATAATCCTGAAAATAAATTTGCCTGTATTCTTCAGAATTTTGTCCAAGTTCGTGTATAATTCCATCAGATAAATGCAAAACTACACCACCATAAATTGTTTCAATTGTACCTGAATTAGCAGTTATCGTTCTTTGAGAAACATTTTTTCCTTTACTGAAAATCGTAATATCTCTAAAAACACTCTCATCACGGCTACCAATTAGAATACTATGCTCTGGAAGTGATTCAATAAAATATCCAACATCAAATTCCAAATCGGGTCTTTTTCTACTGATATCTGCAGACAGTAATCTAGCTTTGTGATTAAGTTCTGGTAAAATCAAATTGTTAAACAAAATCATACCTAAACAAATTAAAATTCCGAAGATAAGGGAGGGTAATAGTATAGAGTTGTAATGAATTCCTGATGTTCTAATAGCAGAAATTTCGTTATCAGATGACATTCTACCAAAAGCCATAAGTGTTGCAATCAAAACCGCCATAGGAACAGCTAACGCTAAAATCCACGCTAGATTCAAAAACATATACTCCAACAAAACGGAAATGGAAAGCCCTTTTCCTAAGAATCTATCTATTGTTCTTAACAAAAAATTGGTCAAAAGAACAAAAGTCAATACAACCAAAGCAAAAGAAAACGGTAGAGTATGCTCTCTTAATATGTATCTAGAAAGTAATTTCACAGAGTAAATTTATGGGTATGATGGATAATCTCCCAAGTTAAACCATTGTTTTTTTAAAAAATTGCAGTTAGAATATTTACGAATTATTTAAATTTACAGGTAAGGTAAGGATTAATTCCACACATTACTTGATTCTATTGTGAGGACAGAAAGAAGAAAACAAAAATTAACTTCTGTATTGGAACATCGCCAATTGGATGTAAAAATTGTGTGCGAAAATATAAACGATCCACACAATGTTAGTGCAATGCTCAGAACCTGTGATTCAGTTGGAATTCCTGAAATCCATTTACTTTATACCAACAATGAATATCCAAGAATGGGTGCAAAATCTTCCGCATCAGCTCGTAAATGGGTAAAAACCAATAAAGTATCAAACTACGATGACCTTAAGAAACAACTAAAAACTGAAAATCAAACTATTTATGCAACTCATTTGAATACTAAAGCGATATCTATTTATGATATTGATTGGACGAAACCTTCAACAATTATTATGGGAAATGAGCATAGTGGTGTTTCTAATGAAGCATTGGAAATATCAGATCAAAATGTTTTCATCCCAATGTTTGGAATGGTTGAGAGTTTAAATGTTTCAGTAGCAACTGCTGTTATTCTATATGAAATTCTAAGACAACGATTACAAAATGGAAACTATCCTAATTCAGATTTATCACAAACACATCTAAATAGTATGTTAAATAAATGGTTGAGAAAATAGTATGAAAAGAGTGTTGATTTTAGGTTCCGCAGGGTCAGGAAAATCTACAATGGCAAAATGGTTGGGAGAAATGCTTGATATAGAAGTTATCCATTTAGATTCATATTTTTGGAATCCTGGTTGGACAGAAACACCAAAGGAAGAATGGCAAATAAAATTATCAGAATTGTTAGAGAAGGATAACTGGGTGATGGACGGCAACTGGCCAGATTCACTTGAAAAACGAATAAAATTTGCAGATACTATTGTTTTTATTGATTTACCTAGGGCTATTTGTTTGTGGCGAGTTGTTAAACGATATTTCAAATATCGAAATCAAACCCGTCCTGATATGGGTGAACATTGTAATGAAAAGATTGACTGGGGATTTTTAGTATGGATATGGAATTATCCAAAACAAATTAAACCTTTGATAATTAAGCAAATTAAGAGAAATAGAGAGAAAACCACATCTATTATTTTGAATAATAAAAAAGATGTTGATAAATTCCAAAAAGAAATTGTAAAGATGATTATTTCTTAGTCTGAAAGATTAAGTTCTTTTGTAAACGATTTAGAGTTCCACTTTCTTCCCAAAAAATTTTCTATAGATTTATTGATATCTCGTGAATCTCCTACCTCGTAAATTTCTTTTCTAAGTTTTATGCCTGTTTTTCTATCAAGAAATCCATTTGGAGAATTTTGAAATATTGATGCCATGTCATCAGAAATAACTTCCGACCAGATATATCCATAGTAACCAGCATCATAATCAATTAGGTGGTCAAAGCTTGCAATAAATGCACACCCAGTAGGCAATGGAAGGTAATATTTTGATATAATGTTGTTTGCAATTTCATTAATATCTTGAAACCCATTACTGAAAGTTATAGAATGTAATATAATATCTATTAGTGCGTATGAAATTTGGCTTCTGTAACTCGTGCTAACCGTTAGATTTTGAAGTTTTGAGAGATTACTAATAACATTTAGAGGAATCGTTTTGGAAGTATCTTTGTAGTGCTTTGCAAATCTATCGAGAATTTGTTTTTGATAAACCCAATTCTCTAATAATTGAGAAGGTGCTTCTACAAAATCATCCGGTACATTTGTCCCTGAATTGGATGGATAATCAGCTTTTGAGAAAATGAAATGTAGTATATGACCAAATTCGTGGAACAATGTAATTACATCTTCAAGATAAAGTAATGATGGTGTATCTTGGCTGGGTGGTGGAAAATTGCAAACCAATGCTGCAACCGGACATTGAAATTTCCCATCTGATAGTTTTCTCCCAGAAATTAAATCAAATTGTGCAAAATGATTGTATTTACCTTTTCTAGGAAACATATCTGTGTAAAATAATCCTAGTGGATTTTCATTTTCCTTATCTGTTATAATAAATAACTCAATGCTCTCTACCCACTTGAATGGTGGTTGGATTTTAGTGATTGTAATTCCAAATATTTCTTCAAAAATACTAAACATACCTGACAATACTCTATCATAAGAAAAATATTCTCGTAATAACTCCGGGTTAAAATTGAATGTTTGATTAATTCGTTTATTTTCATAATAATTTACATCCCAGTAGTTCATTTGAGTACTTCCATCTCCTGTTTCTGAGATTTTCATCTGTCTTAAAACTTCAATATCTTTTGTAAATTTTGGACCTAACTTTGAAGACAAATCTTCCAATAATGAACGGACAACTTTCGGAGTTTTAGCCATTTTTGGTTCAATTGAATAATCTGCCCAAGATGAATAATTGAGTAAATGTGCTAAGTGCGAGCGTTTTCTTATTATTGAATCAAGCAATGCAATGTTCGTATTTTTAGCCACTGAGTTTGATGCAATGCAAACTTTTTTTCTAATTTGTTCATCTGAAGAATTTTTCAAAATCAGATTCGTTTGAAAATATATAGTGGGATCAATAATGTAATTCCCACTTGAATCAACTGAAAGTTGTGATAATAAATCTTTTGGGATATCCGATAATTCAGCTTGTGAAAAACAAATGGAAGCATCAAACTCCCTTATATTTGTGTAAAATTCTGCTGAAAGTTGTGATAGTTCCAGACTGAGAGAAATGATATTTTCACGAACTTCACTTGGTAAATCAAAACCACTTCGTTTGTAACCAATCAGATAATCATTAAATAATTTTTCATCTTCTCCGTTCAACACAGGATTTAGTTTTTCTAATTTCTTGATAACTTCATAAATATCTTCTCGGTAACTTGATTTGATACTCCATTCACTTAACTCTTCAGATAACCTTTCTGAAATAGCTCTAAGATGTTCATTTGGACTAGTATTTGCAATCAATTCCAGTTTATTTGATAGCATAGAAGTTGGATAGTAAATATTTTCTATAGCTACAATTACAGACTCGAAATTAATTTGGTTATCATCGATTGAAATCAATTTGTCTAAAATACTATCTGTATAATGGATAGCATAATTTGTTTCTGATATAAGCTCATTGGTTGTTACATTTAAGGTAGGTAAAGAAAGTACTTTATTAAATTGAAGTGCTATATCAGAATAATTCTGAATTTGCGGTAAAGACTCCTGTTTCCCACAGCTGAATATTATGAAAATAAATATGACTAGTACTTTATTTCGAAGCATCTTATCTATTTGTTTTAGCTAGAGCTATAATATGACCGTCAGGATCTGAACCATATGCTACTATGTCTCCCCAAGGTCTTACTTCTCCCGGTGAAATTTGATTACCTCCATAATCAACTAAATTTGAATATGATTGACTAATATCATCTATGAATAAATACAATTCACATCTTGGGATTCCGTTGCCTGTTTTAGGATGAGGAACTTTATCACCTAAAATACTATAAATACCGTCTTCAGGCATCAATCCTAAGAATAAACCATCTGATAATTTAAACTCGGTCATCCCCGGAACATCTAAAATTGGAGATATGTTTAACAATCTTTGATAAAAGGACTTACTAATATGTTGGTCTTTAACATATAAGATAATCATATTCTTTTCATTCTTTAACATTTTATCCAACTCCAAATAATAGAAATTTTAAACAAAAAAATAATGCAAAGTTAGTTACATGCTGTCAAAAAATATAAATAATTATTCAAAATAGTAGTTGTCTCTAAATGTTAAATATGCCCTAAATTATCAAGCTTTGATTGGTATAATATTTCCGGTGTAGCTCAGTCGGTTAGAGCAGTGGACTGTTAATCCACGTGTCGTAGGTTCGAGTCCTACCACCGGAGCTGTAACTCCAATGATAACAGTAACTTATCATTGGAGTTATTTTTTTATAAATCACAACATTTTTACAACAAAACACAGTTTTCCCGTCGATATATCTCGGATTTACAACAAATTTACAACAATTATTTTCTGATGGTTTCCTCATCAAACTTCACCGACGAGAACTTCTCTGACTACTACGATTATCTAACACTATTTGATGAGGGTTTCCTTACTGTTTCAGAGTTCTTACTTTACAACAAATACATACAACAATTTCCAAATCTAACTGATGAGGAGATATTCTCAATCATAAATTCTAATGAAATGGAGAACTAAATATGAACAAAGTTTTTGGTCT
>CAZSJY010000003.1:17577-59081 GCA_964607375.1 uncultured bacterium | reverse complement strand
TGATAATTTACCTCTCTTGGGGTGTCCGATAAAATGTAGGAAGTGCAGTGATGGCAGCTAAAATCAAACAATTCATTAAAAAAACAAGCAGCATCTTTGAAGATACTGAAAAGGAAAAAGGCAACTGACTACGGTTACCTTTTATTATGAGTCAACTGGATACTAGTATTGTTTTGTTAAACTAATATAGTAGATATAATAGAATGTTAAAGTTTTCTATTTAGTGATACAGAAAAATTGTCTATCAATCTAGTTTGGCCAAAGAATATCGCAACACTCACCAAAATATCACCCGATATTTCATCTTCTAATTCAATAAGAGTTTTGTTATCTGCAATAGAAATGTAGTCAATTTTAGCTAATGGTTCTGACGAAATGATTTTAGTTATAAGATCTCTTATATTTTGAGAAGAAATTTCTCCTTCTTTGATTTGTTGTTTGGCTTTTTCAAGAGCTTTGTTAATAATACCAGCATTTTCGCGAGTTTTTCTTGATAAATATTTGTTTCTAGAACTCATTGCTAATCCGTTTGCTTCACGAATAATTGGGCAAGATACAATTTCAATCGGGAAATTTAAATCCGTTACCATTTTTTGAATTATACGAATTTGTTGTGCATCCTTTTCTCCAAAAAAGGCATGGGAGGGTTGAATTATATTAAAAAGTTTGGTAACTATTGTGGTTACACCATCAAAGTGTGTAGGTCTACTCTTTCCTTCTAATTGTTTCGATAAACGATTTTCACCAACAAAAGTGCTGTAATTTTCCTGATACATTATATCGTCAGTTGGGATAAAAACAACAGAAATTGAAAAATTTTTAAGTAACTTTTTATCCGTACTTAGATCTCTTGGATAATTATCGAGATCTTCATTTGGATTAAATTGCGTTGGATTTACATATATGCTGACAATTGTTGTATCACACATCCTATTGGATGTTTCTACTAGAGATAGATGTCCTTTATGTAAAGCCCCCATTGTAGGAACAAATCCAAGAGAACCTTGAATATCTTTTCTCCACTTTCTAAATTCCTCTATTGAAGAGATAATTTGCATGTTCGGCTTTACAATAAAAACGGGTTAGGATTTTAATTTCTCTAATATATCCGAGGATAAATGAACACCATTGTCTTCTTTGGGGAATACATTGTTTTCTACATCATCTCGATAAGAACAAATTGTAGATATAATTTCTGAATCTAAATTTGCGTATCTCTTAGTATGTTTAGGAACAAAATCACTAAACAAACCTAGGATATCATGAAATACTTGTATTTGTCCGTCGCAATAAGGACCAGCCCCTATACCGATTGTTGGAATTTCTATAGTTTCTGTGATAATTTTAGATAATTCTATTGGAAGTCCTTCAAGTACTACAGAAAACGCACCTGCTGACTCAACCGCTTTTGCATCCTCGATTATTTTTTGGGCGGTTACAGCACTCTTCCCTTGAATTTTATACCCAGAAAATTGATGAACAGATTGGGGGGTTAATCCTATATGCCCCATTGTGGGTACTCCAATATCTACAATCGCTTTGATTTGAGGAGCCACCCTTGTTCCTCCTTCTAGCTTTACTCCTGATGCACCACCTTCTTTAATAAATCTTCCAGCATTTTGGACTGCTTCTTCAATAGAGGATTGATATGACATAAATGGCATATCTGCAATCACTAATGATTTTTGAGTTCCACGAGAAACAGATTTAACGAAAATCATCATTTCATCTACAGTTATTGGAATTGTGTTTTCGTAACCTAACATCACCATTGAAGCACTATCACCAACAAGAATAAGAGGAATTCCAGCGTTTTCTACGAGTTTTGCAGATGTGTAGTCGTATGCTGTTAGAGTTGCAAAAGGATGTTTTCTTCCTTTTAACGCTTTAATTTTTTGGATAGTAATTGGTTGCACTTTTGTTATCTAAGTGTTTCGATGATTCTATTTATCTTATCAACATGTACAATCTTTGGTCTAAAATCTTTTAATTCAGATTCATTCAACATACAGTAGCAAACTATAATTACCAAATCTTCTTTATTTACAAGGTGTGCAGCTGCTCCGTTTATGCAGATTTCTCCTGCTCCCCGCTTGCCTTTAATAACATAGGTTTCCAAACGATTTCCATTGGTAATATCCAATACATGTACTTTTTCGTATTCTACTAGTCCTGCTTCTTCCATTAGGTCTTCATCTATAGTAATCGAACCAACATAATCAAGATTTGCTTCAGTAACTGTAGCACGATGAATTTTGCATCTCATAAACTCTCTATGCACGAGAAATCCCCATTAAACTTAGCAAATAATTTAAGATACAAATTAGATATATAAAAACAAATGAAACATAGTATGAAATTCCTTCAAAAAAAGCACGATTTCAATTAATTACTATGCGTAAATTTACCCTTAATGCTGAAGAATTTTTCTTGGTTAAAGATGTGATTACTCATATATTCAAAGGTGTTTTATCTACACTAAAATAAATTATTCTATTGAAGCAATTAAAAAAAGAAGCAGCTTATAATGAAAAATACTCTATTATCTAAAATTAAAAATTTACTCTTTTTGTCTATTCCAATTCTAGTGATAGGTTGTGGGGGAGCTAAGGAAAAAGAAGCAAATGTTATTGAATCCGTTGTGTTCAAAACCGAACAATCTTCTGGTACGATATCAAAAAAATCCACAGAACCTAGCTCAAACAAAAAAACAGTTTCCTCTCGTGATGATTTTGTTTTAAATGAGCTAAACGATGAACTCAAAAAAGTACGAGCAGAATTAAAATATGTAACAGATGAAGTTAAAATTCTAAAGGCCAAAAGTGAAATTTGGGCAAATCCGATTTCTGTCTATAACAAAGAAATTATTATGGATAATGGAAGTACTATCTTTGGACAAATAATATATCAGGATAAAAAAGTAATAAAAGTTGAAACATTAGTCGGGCATTTAATTCTCAATAGAGCTAATGTTGTCAGAATCGTAGAAAACATACCTGATGATACAGTCTTAAAAAACGCAGATACATTAAATATAGACGCAACTACTATAAAAGAAGCTCTTATTGGGGGTGAGAATTTAACTCGAAGAAAGTTAACAGATCGTGGGGCTGAAGTTATACTTTTGGGAACAATATCCGAAAAACGAGATAATTCTGATAATGTTACTTTCTATGGCGATTTAAAAAATGTAGGCGCTAAAAGAGCTGACTTTGTAAGGGTAAACTTCATTTTTAGAAAAAATTGGAGTGGAGAAACAAAAACGCTAACTGCATATGTAAATGGAACTTTTCATACATTTGACTCCGGTGTGGGCTCAAATGCAAGTATCTTGCCTGCTTCAATAGCTCCATTTGAATTAGTAGTAGAAAAATCGTTCGGTTCATTTGTAGGATATACTTACACAATTGATTGGGAAGAATATGAATAAAATACCTTCCGTCATACTATTGTTTTCAGTTTATTCTTTTATCTCACTCGCAAATTGTGAGGATAACAATTTATGGGATTTAGGCTTAACAATAAAAAATTCCAAAGACATATCTAATGATTCTGTAATTGTTATCAATAAAACTGAATTATCAATCTCTAACAAACAAATAAAACCTAAATTAAATAAAAATGATTACAACTCCTCTTTGATATTACAAGAAAATCAAACTCCTGCACTAAGTTACAAGGAACTTGAAACAGAAGCCATTCAAGCATTATACAGAGGACAATATAAAATTTCTTTGCACTATTTTAAGTCAATAGATTTAGAATTATTGTCTGTTAAAAGAAAAAATAATATCTTGTTCTGGATTGCTAATAGTTATTTTAAATTGAATGAAAACAGCAAAGCACTTGAATTTCTGGACCTAATTGTTGAACCAACCATGCTGAGCGACGATATATTACTCCTAAAAGGAATGATATATGTTGCACAAAATGAACATAATAAGGCAATCGATTGTTATCAGTCGCTTATTACAACTCACCCTGAAAGTGAATTTTGTAATAGCGTTAAATTTGAATTGAAAAGATTATCAAAAAAAAGCAAATAGAATGAAAATAATAAAGAGAACGTTAACTTATCCACTAATCTTATTGATTATATCTGGTTTATTTGGTGTATCTAGAGTTACTTTTTCCAGACCAGGTCCAATGATGAAAATTCCATATACTACAACTTCATCATCTCCATATTGGTTCACGATTGGAGTATCTTCTGATGTTTATGATTTTACACCTCAAATACAAACTCCATCTGCATTTTTCGATATTTTTGTTACTCCTGATTATAATTTTGGATTAACCTATGCAACTGTTTTAGATACTACCTATCTTCAATCAACTGGCGAGCTGGGTATCCATCTTCAACGCAGGATTTATGATTACAAAGGAATTAGCATATCTTTAGGTTTACAAGACATCCTTTTTAATGAAGGTTCTAATATCAATACAAAAGACCTATCTGCTTTTATGGTATTTTCAAGTGAAAAAGAATTTGGAGATTATACATTGACATCTTTTATGGGTTTTGGTTCAGGTAAAATAGGAAGTGACCCACATTTTGTTTCTACCGAGGATACAACGACTTCAACAGGAGTGTTCGTGGGATTTTTGTTCAATACTCCTTATCTAAAGAAAAATGGTGGAATGGATTTTGTTGGAGAATATTTTGGTTCTGGAATTAATATTGGAGTTCATATCCCTATTACACCAAACTATAGGTTCGATATTGCTGTAACTCATTTTAAAGCATTTGGTGATTTTGGTTCGTTAGAATCAATTGATTCTTTGTCAACACTACAAACTGATGCTCCATCTATTAGTTTAGGTTTTTCAATGTCAGTGCCTAAACCTGTTAAATCTGAAAAGATAAAGAACATTGTAAATGGTTCTACAATACCAATGCAAGATACTGAATTTGCTTCCATTGCTAACAAAAAAATAGCAGAGCTTAGGGATTCCATAAGAGTTAATCAAAATACAATAGAAAACTTATCCAAACATAAAGCCCTCCTTGAACAGCAAATATCAAATTTAGTTGATTCTACTAGAGTTCTTCATCTTGAGAATATGATAACAGAATCAAACCTTAATGCATCATTACGCCACCTTGCAAGATCTTTAAGATTTTATTATGAAGGGCAATATCAAAAGGCACTTAAAGAAGCGGAATCATCCTTGCAAATAACACCATCCTTGGCATTAGCTTATGCAAGACGAGGTTCAATTTATTACAAATTAGGAGATACTCAAAAAGCCACAATAAACTGGAATCTTGCTCTAAAATTAGACCCTGAATATGACGAAGTTAGATTAATTTTACAAGCAATGAAAGATAGTCTGCTGGAGTCTGCATCTTTAATTAATAATGGAGAGAAATAAATTATGGATTTAGCCACAATTGCAGGTATGATATTAGGAATGGGATTAGTGGGAACAGGTATGTATTTAAACGCAGCCCAACAAGACCTATCAATGTTGAAATTTTTTGAAATTACAAGTCTATTAATTGTACTTGGTGGAACATTGGCAGCAACAGCAATTGCATTTCCTCTCAACGAAGTAAAGCGTGTTATGGGCTTAATTGGGATTGTATTCAAAAAATCTAGAAATGAAAATCTTGGACCACTTGTTGATGATATAGTAGAGTTATCAAGTGTTGCACGAAAGGGAATACGAGAACTTGAGCTTGCATCAGAAAAAATCCACAACAAATTTTTAAAAGATGGTATAGATTTGGTCAGTAGTGCCACTCTTGATGATGTTAGAGAAATAATGGAAACTAGTGAATGTTATAGGTTCGAAAGAGAAACCAACGAATCTAATCTAATGAAAAGTATGGGAATTTATTCTCCTGCGTTTGGTATGGTTGGAACTCTTATTGGTCTAATAATGATGCTCTATGGTATGGGCAAGGGAGATTCAAGTGAAATGATGTCAACACTCGGTGGAGCAATGGGTGTTGCTCTAATAACTACTTTTTATGGAGCACTTTTTTCGAACTTGATTTTTCTACCATTTTCTGATAAATTGAGAATGCGAAATCAAGAAAATAGTCTGGTTTCTAGTATTATTGTGGAAGGTGTGTGTCTTATTCACCAGAAGAAACACCCTATTTTAGTACGAGAAAAGTTAAATTCATTTTTACCCCCAAGAGAACGAAAAACAGAAGAAAGCTAATTTTGTCGGTATCCAAACACAAACAGCTAGATATTGACGATACTCCGAGGTGGTTATTAACATTTGCGGATATGATGACATTATTGTTCGCTTTCTTTGTTCTTCTTTTTGCAATGTCAACTCTTGATCCTGTAAAGATGTCTGCAATGGCTGATGCAATGGATAAAGAGTCTGGTAGAACCAAAGTAGATGGTTTAGAAATACCTCCATTAGATTCGCAAAATCAAATTATGCAGAAGTTGAATGAAATAGTAAAGAATATGGATCTGAAAAATGATGCAAATATAACACATGATGCAAGAGGGGTAGCACTTGAATTGAAAGGAGATATCACTTTTACATCTGGTAGTGTAGAACTACACTGGAAAATGATTAATATTTTAGATGCTGTACAGCCAAAACTAATGAGCAATGAGTATGACTTGAGACCAATAATAGTCGAAGGGCATTCTGATAATGAAATACCATCTGGTGATATAGCTGATAAATATCCCACAAACTGGGAATTATCTTCTGCAAGGGCAGCGATTGTTGTTAGATATCTTGTTCAAAAAGGTGTATCTTCTGGGAGGTTGATTGCTTCCGGCTATGCAGATAGATGGCCAGTTCAGGCTAGTTGGCAAGATATCAGAATGGGAGTTGTTTCAGAAGATTATATTTCTGAAATGAATGCTACAAGTGAACAAAAATCTAAAAACAGAAGAATTAAGATAATTTTCACCCGTTAAAATTAGTAAATTTCTTTAGGAGAAATAACACATGAGAAGACAAAAACATACAATATTGACAATAATTACACTTTTAATGATGACAATTATTTTCGCTCAGAACGCTGATTTGTTATCTAAAAAAATAATAATTGAAAACTCATTAAGGGAAAAAATTTCTTTTGCCATAGAGAAAATTATTGACCCATCACAATTTGTTGTGATAGTGAATACAACTCTTGGTCAAAACATTGCAAGAGACGCAACTTCACATGAAATATTGCCGTTATCTGTTGATTCTCCTGCAACTAAACCAAATATAGAAACTGAAGATGAAAACGGATATAGTGCAATACCAGGATTACCAGCACTTCCTACACAACAAAAACAACTCGAAGAAACTGATTTTAACCAAGAAGTACAGTTACTCGAACCAAATGTTCATACGGGTATAGAATATTCTACAATTATAAATCGAGTTGATGTTACTGTTTATTTAGAAGAAGCTATAGCAACTGCAGGTACTATAAAGGACGTTGGGATAATAATCAGAGATGTTGTTCCTCAAACGCAACAGTGTACTGATTGTATTAGATTTGAAACAATGCGATTTAAAAATCCAAAAGATAAAGAAAACTCGACAATAACTGAACTCGTGAAGAAAATTGAAGAATTGGAACAAGCTCGATTATCAGACGAAAGAGAACGCAAAGAAGATGAGTTGTTGTTATTAAAAGCACAACTCAAAAATGCTGAAAATGCTAGAGTCCTTTGGGAAAGCGAAGCTCGACAACGAGAAATTAACCGCCAAAGGGCTGATTCTCTAAAATTAGCAGAACTTGTTACAAAAGAAAAAACTCACCAAGAGAAAAGAGATTCACTACTAGAAGTTAGAGAAACAGAAGTTCGGGAAGTGATCCAAGAGCGATTAAACACAGAAGCTAAATATGCTGAACGTTCATTTGATTTATTAGAAAAACAATTATCTAACCCGCAAAATTCATATAGAAACGATACTAATAATTCTGAAAATGGTGGTTTTACTAGTATGGGAATGCAGTATCCTCAAAACAATAAAACCTCTAATTGGTGGCTTTATTTGTTGTTGGGATTAGCAATAATTGCACTTTTGGTGATATCATTAACCCGTAAACCTAAAACAGTGTATTTAAAACCTAAAAATCACCAACCGGCACAAACCCCTGCTTCTCCACGGGAACCAGAAACTGTTGTAGCAAAACAACAGTATGTTCCACAAACAACTACAATTAATGATGATGAAGATGTTCTTAGATCTGAGTTAAAATCTGTCCGGCAAACAGCTGTTTCTATGAGTGTTGGGCAAAAAGATAATGCAGCCAATATTGTAAGGAATTGGTTAGATGATACTTCTGATTCATCAGAAGACAATGCAGATTCACAGCCAGATGAAAAAGAGGAAAAATCTAAATGAAAATAACTAATCTAAACGGAATTGACAAAGCAGCGGTTCTTTTCAGCGTATTTGGGGAAAATCTATCATTATCTTTATTTAACAGTTTTCCTGAAGACCAATTAATCAAAATTAGAATTCGGGCAAAAGAGTTAGAGCCAATTCCTGTTAAAATAAAGAAAGATGTTTTGGAAGAGTATTATTTTAAACTAATGGCTGATAAATATCGAAACGAAAAGAATCAATCAAATAATCTATTTGAATTTTTAGAGAATCTTAACGAAGAGCAATTGACATACTTACTTGCAAATGAAAAGCCTCGAGTTATTGCTCTTGCCTTAGAACAGATCTCCGAAGAAAAAAAATTGAATGTTCTGAATAAGTTTGAATCTGTTAAAAAAAATCAGGTCATTTTGGAAATTGGTAATTTGGAAGAAATTCCTCTTGAAGCAGTTGTTGAAGTTGCAAAAGATATCAAAAAGAAATCTGCTTTTCTCCCAGAACCAAAGAAATTTTCAAGAGGCGGAGGTAGAAGTGTTGCCCAAATATTAAATACAATGGAAGAAGATGAGGCTTCTTTATATTTAGAACAACTCAGCCGGGAAAATCCCGAACTTTATATTGATGTAAGAAAATATTACTTAACATTTGAAGATTTACTTACAATGCCACCTGAAATTATGCAGGAATTTTGGTCTAATCCGGATGTTGATATAGATAAACTGGCAATTGCATTAAAAGGTTATGACGAAGACACTACTTCTGAAATAGTGGAATTCTTACCAAAAAAGAAGCAGGCAATGTTTGAATCACTTGAAAAATCAGTATCAAAAAGGGAAGTCGCTAAAACAAGAAAAGACTTAGTCTCATTAGCTAGAAAAATGGAAAAAGAAGGAGTGTTCAGTATAGAAGAAGTTATGGGTAACGAAGAAATGGTAGAGTAAATCCGTATTTTATTTTGATTCTTAAATAGGATTATTTCCAACGAGATAATCCTATTTTTGTTACATTTTGTTACATTTTTGTACAAATTGATACATTTTAAATATTCTTGTTGCTCCCAATAGCACTATATATTTTGAAGCTGGAGTTTTGTCAATTCTGATGACATGAAATAATTTACTAAAAAAGGGGACTTTTGGAATACTGATGAAAATAAAATTTACTTTTTCTTTAATCCTAATAGTATTAGCTACACAACTTTTAAGTGGTACAGATAAATTCCTCGAATTGGAGCAATCAGCTCCAAACAAAACTACTTTAACTTTCTCATTAAGTGAATTTGACCTTGTTGATAATATGGGTCACACTAAGATTCAAATACCAAACATCTCTGCCACAAAATCTGAAAAAGGAATGCCAGAAATTCCACTAATAACTACAATGTTCCAGGTTCAAACCAACAAGAACTACGAAGTAAAAGCTGAAATCATAGACTCTTCTAAAATTGACAATATATATTTGGTTCCATTTCAAGGAGAAAAAGAAGATAATTCTATATTTAGTAAAGATTATAACTTTTATTCTTCTGACAAAACATACCCACCTAACATTGTAACTACCTCAAATCCCAAATCAATGAGGGGAATGCAAATTATATCAATTGAAATTTCACCCTTTTCTTACAAACCTAAAACAAAGGAATTAACAATTTATGATGAGATTAAAATTGTTATTGAAGAAAAAATAAAAACAGAACCTGCAATTTCCGATGATAAACCTGCATCACGAGTTTTCACAGAACTTCTCAGTGAATTCACGATTAACCAATTACAACGAGAAACAGACGAAGAATTTCAGAATCCTGCAATTTTATATATTTGTAGTACAGGCATTGTTGACAATATCTACTTTCAACAACTTACAAACTGGCGACACAAAACAGGTTATACAGTTTATACAGAATCAATAGAAAATATTGGTGATACTGCTGAAGAAATCAAGAATTATATTCGTGAATCATATGAAAACTATTCTCCTGCTCCGGAATATGTCTGTTTAGTTGGAGATACTGGGGGGTCCTATTCTATTCCTACATTTTATGAGGAATGGGGTCATAATGACTATGGGAACTGGTGTGAAGGAGATCAACCATTTGCACAACTTGATGGAAACGATATTCTTCCTGAAGTTATTATGGGAAGAATATCTATAAGGAGCATCACAGATCTTGCGGTAGTTGCTAGTAAAATTATCAACTACGAAAAAGCAACACATCTAAATCAAAACATAGAATATTACAATAGCGTTGCATTAATAGCAGATCCATCAGAATCTGGGATGTCAACCATAATCACTAATGAGTACATCCAAGAATTGATGCAAAACTACGGAATTGATAGCATCCACACAAACTATGACAACGGGAATTATGCAAACTGGATGACAAACCAATTAAATGATGGTGTTTTATTTTTTAATTATAGAGGTTTTTACGGAGTTAGCGGATTCACAAACGATAACATTGACAACGCGAATAATGGTTTCAAATTACCATTTGCATCTGTTTTAACTTGCGGAACTGGTTCGTTCGCAGAAAACGAGGAATGCCTTTCTGAGAAATTTCTTCGAGCAGGTGCTCCAACTAATCCAAAAGGTGCAATTGCTGCGGTTTCTACTGCTACTTCTAATACACATACAATGTTTAACAATATTATTAATATGGGAATATATGACGGTATATTTTCCAAAAACCTAAGAACCGCAGGTGCTGTGTTAGCAAACGGCAAGCTGAGCTTATATGCTACTTATCCGCACGATCCGAGTAACTGGGTAAGTGCATTTTCGCACTGGAATAATTTGATGGGAGATCCTGCTACTGAACTATGGAGCGGTACTCCATCGGTTTTTTCTGTAGACTATATTTCACAAATACCTTTTGGTACAAATTTTGTTGAAATGACAATTTCAGATAACCAAGGAAATCCCGTAGAAAATGCTAGAGTAACTCTACTAAAGGATAGTGATGAAATATTCGAAAACTACTACACTAATGCTCAAGGCAAAATATCACAGAATGTTTCTTTTGAAACTACTGGAACTGTTTTCGTTACAATTACTAAACAAAATTATCAGCCTTACGAAGCTGACATTTCTATCGTAAATTCAAACACAAATGTTAATTTATATGAAGAAGGTGATATTGTTATTTTGGATAATGATGATGGGATTCTGAATCCGGGCGAGACTGCAAATATTCAAATATCGTTACAAAACCTAGGAACAGAGGTCGCTATAAATGTTGTGGGGACCATTTCGTCGGAGTCAGAATTACTAACGATTACTCAAGCTAGTGCTGAATTTGGTACAATGGAATCTGGTGAAATAGTTTCAAAGGCTGATTTCGAATTTACATTAAGTAATTCTGCAACAGAAATAGACAACGCAACTATCCAACTTAGCATCACAGATAATGTTGGAAACGAATGGTATTCCACATTTAAACCTACAATTGAAAGCTGTTTGTTGGTTGTTAATAGTTCTGGATTTATTGAACAAAACCAACCTACCGATTTGTCGATTAGTTTGCTTAATTCCGGTTCTGTCTTGTCTCCTCAAAGTACTGCTGAGATTTTGTATTCCAACGAACTCTTTTCTATTTCAAATCACATTTTGCAATGGGGAGAAATACCACCAAATCACTATTCTGAATCTGATAGTATTTTCACAATTACTGCAAGTTCTGATGTTATAAACGGAACTATCGTTTCGATCCCACTAAGTATTACGGACATAAACGGATACAATCAAATTCTGTATTACCAAATACAGATTGGCGAAACAACGGAAATAGATCCATTAGGCCCTGACCAATTTGGTTATTATATTTATGATTCCGATGATACAAACTATGAACTTGCTCCGGTTTATGAATGGATAGAAATCAATCCAGAATATGGTGGTGAAGGTGAAAATCTTAATATGACAGATTATGGAAATGGTTGTGCAAGTTTTTGGTGTTCACAATATCCTGAATCAGAGCTCTTTGACCTTCCTTTTCCATTTACATTTTATGGTGTAGAATATGAAGAAATTACCATCAGCACAAATGGTTGGATATCTTTTGGTTATTCAGAAATGGAGTCTTTTAGAAATTATCCACTTCCTGGTCCAGGTGGACCTCCTGCGATGATCTCCGCATTTTGGGACGATCTTAAAACTACAGATGATGGGAATGTCTTTGTATATTCTGATCCAAATAATGAGTATCTTGTCATCGAATGGTCAGATATGAGAACACACAACTACAACTCTCTAGAAGATTTTGAGATTATTTTGTATAATAATTCTAATGAGATTACTGAAAATAATGATATTAAAATTCAATACAAAACTGTTAACAATACATCATCTGGTGGTTACGAATTAGATCCTCCTATACACGGTGGTTACTGTACGGTGGGAATTGAAAATCATTTGGGTAACGACGGACTTCAATATACATACAACAATTCATATCCTATTTCTTCAAAAATTTTGTCGGATGAAATGGCTTTATTCATTACTACTAAAGCACCTGATATTTTATCGGTTGGTGAACTCCATATTGCACCGGAAGCATTCAATGTGGAATTAGAACAAAATGCAACAACGGAAATTCAACTCGAAATAAGTAATGACGATTTTGGCTCAAGCTTCAATTATCAAACTCAAATTTATTATCCTTCAACTTTTGAAGAAGTAGGCGGTGGTCCAGACAATTTTAATTATTTTTGGAGTGATTCCAATATCGAAAATGATATAGAATTTCAATGGATTGATATTTCGGAGAATAATAGTGCAGTTGTATTTTCTCACAATGATATTGCTACAACTCCTATCAATATCGGATTTGACTTTCCTTTTTACGCACAAAATTATTCTGAATGTATTATCAGCCCTAATGGCTGGATTGGTTTTGGTGAAGATTGGATTGACTGGCACAATTATGTGTTACCAATATCAGATGCTCCAAAACCCGCTATTTTTGGTTTTTGGGATGATCTTAATCCTGTAAACGATGATAATGCAACAGGTGTAGGAAGTGTGTGTTACCATTCAAACGAAGAACGACTTGTCGTCTGGTTTAATAATGTCAGTCACTACACTTATGAAGATGCAATTTATGATTTTCAGATAGTTTTGTATTCTAATGGTGAAATAGCATTTAACTATAATCAAATGCAAGGAAACACAACATCGGCTACAATTGGTGTGCAAAATGAAAACGGAGATGTTGGACTCCCAGTTATTTACAATGAGGGGTATATCCAGGATAATATGTCAGTTACATTTGAGAATACAACACCTGAAATAGATTGGTTTACCTATTATTTAACAGAGGATAATTATTCTGGAGAACTAGATTTTGGTGAATCTGCTATTTTAGAATTTGTTATAGATGCTAACGAACTATCCGTTCAGAATTATTCTGCTGGAATTTTAGTATTAAAAAATAATCAACCTAATACAACAATACAGGTAGATTTGGCAGTTTTGGAAGAAGGAAATGTAAACATTGATTATGAATTACAAATTACGAATTATGAATTGATACAATGTTATCCAAATCCGTTTAATCCAGTAACAACTATTGGATTTACAATACCAACTGCAGAGACAAAGCCAGTTGTGTCTCTCCAAATATTTAACCTACAAGGTAAACTTGTTGAAGAACTATTAAACCAACAGCTAGAAGCAGGTTATCATTCAGTTGTTTGGGATGCAACAAATTTCTCAAGTGGTGTTTATTTTGCAAGATTACAAGCTAATGAATTTTCTCAAACACAAAAATTATTGTTATTGAAATAGATTACAGGACTATATATCTTTTACCATTTCTAAAAACTCGTCTTCTGTTAAGGTGGGTATACCAAGTTCATTAGCTTTTGTAAGTTTTGATCCAGCACTGTGCCCTGCAACTAAGTAATTAGTTTTGGAACTAATAGAGCTACTCGCTCTTGCACCCAATTTTTCTACCATTGCTTGAGCTTTTTTTCGGGATAATTTTACTAAACTTCCAGTAAATACGAATACTTTACCGCTGATAGGCGTTTCTAAAATCTCTTCAACTTCTTCAAAAGTAATGCCGGCATTTATGCAATTTTGAATTATATCTAAATTTGTAGAATTATTGAAAAATTCTTTAATCGATTGAGCCATAATTTCGCCGATTTCGAAGATATCAGTTAACTCATTAACAGAAGCAATTTGTAGTTTTTCAATATTTGCTTCAAATGATAGCTCTAAAACTTTTGATGCGTGTTCACCAACATTTCGTATCCCAAGAGAGTGAATAAATTTTGCAAAAGTAGTCTGTTTAGAGTGCTCAATTGCATCAACAATATTTTGTGCTGACTTCAACCCCATTCTGTCCAATTCAGATAATTGTTCAATTGATAAATTGAATATATCTGATACTCTAATAATCATCTTTTTTTCTACAAGCTGATCAACTAATTTTTCACCGAATCCATCAATATCCATACACGATTTGGACACAAAATGCTCAATCCGTTTTTTAATTTGTGCAGGACATTCCAGATTCTGACACCGAGTAACTGCTTCGCCATCCGGTTTGGTTACAAGATGTTGGCAAACTGGACACTTGCTTGGCAAAATGTAAGGATTTGTATTTGATGGTCGTTTATCTAATATGACTTTCACTACTTCGGGAATAACTTCACCTGCTCGTTGGATCAAAACAGTATCTCCGATACGGATATCTTTTTTATCAATTTCTTCTTGATTGTGAAGGGTTGCACTGGAAACAACTACACCGCCTACAGCTATAGGTTCGAGTTTAGCGACTGGCGTAATTGCGCCGGTTCGCCCTACACTTTCTTCGATGTTGATCACTTTTGTTGTTACTTGTTGGGATTTAAATTTCCCTGCAATTGCCCATTTTGGAGAACGACTTCTAGCCCCTAGCTCATCTTGTTTTGCAAATGAATTCACTTTAAACACCACACCATCAATATCGTAAAGTATAGAATTCCGATTATTTTCAAGCCTACGGATATATTCAATTAGGAAATTTACACCACTTCCCTTTTCAATAAGTGGATTTACAGGAAACCCCCATTTGGGGATAGTACTTAAAAATTCAAATTGGGTTGAAAAAGGTGACCCATCAATTATTCCCGGTGAATAACAGAAAATCCGAAGAGGTCGTTGTGCTGTAATTGAAGAATCTAATTGTCTTAAACTCCCAGCAGCACAATTTCTGGGATTTGCAAAAGGTTGTTTTCCTTCTGATAACTGGACTTCATTCAGTCTTTCAAAATCAGCATGATTGATATAAACTTCTCCTCGAATCTCCAATAATTTCGGAATTGGATACTCACTTTTAATTTTCATGGGGATTCCAAGAATGGTTTTAAGGTTTTGAGTTATATCTTCTCCAATTTTTCCATCACCACGAGTAGATCCATAGGAGAACTTCCCGTTTTCAAAAACTAGTTCAACTGCAAGTCCATCTAATTTAGGTTCCGCGATATATTCTATATCAGAATCAATTCCCAATCCCTTTTTCACTTGGTTATCAAATTGTGTAATTTCGTTTTCGTTCATCGCGTTTGATAAGGATAATAGTGGAATTCTATGTTCAATAGAATCAAATTTTGATAAAGGAATTGCACCTACTCGCTGTGTAGGAGAATCGAGGGTTATTAATTCAGGTTGGAGTTTCTCAAGTGATTCTAATTCTCTCAGAATATTATCATACTCTGTGTCTGAAATCAAGGGATCATCGTGGACATAATAGTGAATATTGTGTTCGTTAATTTCATCTCGGAGTTTTTGAATACGATCCTTGATTTCCATTTAGCTAGCGTACTTCATCGGTTATAGATGACCTTAAATTAAAATAATCGTCTCCTTTAAACTTAAATGTTTTATGTTCATAGTCTCCGTTTTCATTGATGAAATAATTATCTATATATTTATTTTTATTGTGAACAATGTCGTCCAATGCAACGATAAATCTATCCACATCTTTTTCTGTATTATACAGACCGAAACTGACTCTAACCATTCCCATCCACGGTTCGGAGTGCCAATCTGTAATGTTTTCTTCTTTAACTCGCTGAATCTGTTTTTTGTGAGTTAACTCCAACATTTTTTCAACATAAGGATGAGCACAGAAACACTCATTTCTAACAGCTATATTGTAATAATCATTAAGTATCGCAGCAACCAAGCCGTGATTCATATTTTTAACATTAAACGAAATGGTCCCTGCTCTTGGACATTTATTTATATCAGTTTCACCGTAGATTACAATATCTTCAAACCTAAGCATTTCATTAAGAGTATTATTTGTGAGACCCATATCCTCTTCGAGAATTTTGTTCATACCAATTCTATCTAGAACATCAACAGAAGCTCCTAGCAGAACAGCCCCAAAAATGTTTGGAGTTCCAGCCTCTTCTCTATCCGGAAATGTTGGCTTTACAACATATTCATCTTGGTAAACTCTGTCTACCATACCACCGCCTACCTCTTCAGGCTCTATATCTTCCAAAAACGATTTCTTAATCACCACCACACCTGGGGATCCCGGCGCATAAGTTTTATGCCCAGAAAATAGTAACGCATCGATATTGAAATTCGTATCGGCATATCCACTCATTTTTATTGGTACATGAGCAGCAAGTTGTGCGGCATCCACCACGACTAATGCTCCGTAATTATGAGCAAGCTCTGCTACACGATTTATTGGGTTAATAATCCCGGTTACATTGCTGATTCCCGTAACAGAAACATAATTTACACGACCTTCATATTTTTGAAGATATGTTTCCAAAAGATCTAAATCAATGCACCCCATTTTAGATTCGTGGGTGTCTACAGGAATATGATGAACTTCACCCCCGTGTTTTCTATGTGGCAAGTCATTTGAATGATGCTCCATAATTGAAACAAGAACAATTTCTTTATTTGGTCGGAAATGATTAAATGCTCTGGCAATTCTGTTCATCCCAGCAGTTACTCCGCTACCTGTAAAAAAACAAGTGTATTCGTTTTGATCTGCACCAACAAAATCTAAAATCCTTTGATGTGTCCAATTGTATGATTTTGTAGCGATTTTCGCACCAAAATGCATCTCCGAGTGAGTATTAGAATAGTGTTTTAGAAATTTTTCACCCGCACGAAAAGCTGAGCCCATCATTAATGTTGAAGCGGTAGAATCCATATAAATCCGTCGAGTGGTTTCTCCTGTTGCTATTTGGTAGTGTGTGCCGAGTCCTATAAAGTCGGACTTTATCCGCTCAATAAGCGATAAATCCATAGTTTTTTGAGTAGAAGTTTGAGTGTCTGTCATACTCATAAATTAGGAGTTTTTAACAGATATTTGGAAATGAATAAAAGATGTATGTGCTAAGGCATAGGTAGAAAACTGAAAGTCAACGGTCAAAAGCTTGAGTCTATTACTGTATCTTCTTAAATTCGTTTATCAGTTGATTAGTTAGTTTGAAATCGGAATTCCACCCGTCCCAAACACAAGGGAGTATTCCGGCTCCAGTAGAGGATAAAAAGGCTTCATCCATTGAATTAATTTCTTTTTGAGAAATTGAAAGTTCTTCTACCGAAAAATTGATGTTTTTAGCAACTTCAATAACTGCTTCGCGAGTTACTCCAGGAAGTGCTCCAAGTTCAAGTGCTGGCGTTATAAGTGTGTTATCTCGGATGTAAAACACATTTCTAATTGCACATTCAGTTATGTAGCCCTCTGTGTTTACAAAAATTGGTTCGTAAGCACCCATTGCTTCTGTATCTCTTTTGGCGAGCATATTTCCAACATAATTCATAGATTTAATCGCTGGAGTATATCGAATAATCGGGTATTTTCTTTCTTCAAGATAAACTACTTTTACTGGAAGTACTGGAAGTGAATATCTTGGCTTAACCAAAATGAAAAGAGAAACCGGTCCTGTGTGATTCCACGGAGAATCTGTAATTGACCCCCGTGTAATCATCAAACGAATCAACCCGGAATCCATTTCATTTCTATCGATAGATTCATTAAGCAAATTAATGATTTCATCATCAGAAAAATGAGACTTCATTTGTATAATTTCCATTCCTTCATTTAGTCGTGACAAATGTCGTTCAGGCCGGAACAGCTTTCGATTCTGATAACGGATTGTTTCAAACACACCATCTCCATACAAAAACCCACCGTCTATGAATGGAATTGTAGCTTCCGATTGTTTTGTCCATTTCCCATTGATATAAACCACTGTGTTTTGCATAATTAACCTTCCACTTTACGATCTTTTTACTTATTCTTCAGCTGTGCTTGCGCTGCAGATAATCGAGCAATTGGAACGCGAAAAGGAGAACAACTTACATAGTTTAGTCCTATACGATGAAAAAAATCAATGGATTTTGGATCTCCTCCGTGTTCTCCACACACACCAATTTTTAACTTGTTCTCTACTGAACGACCTTTTTCTACTCCCATTTTAACCGCTGAGCCAACTCCTTTTTGGTCGATTGACTGAAAAGGATCGCCCGTAAGAATTTTATCTTGTAGATAAAGTGGTAGGAAACCACCAATATCATCTCGTGAAAAACCAAATGTTGTTTGAGTTAAATCGTTGGTTCCAAACGAGAAAAATTCAGCTTCTTGTGCAATTTCATCAGCTGTAAAACACGCTCTTGGTAATTCTATCATGGTTCCAATCAGATATTCAAATTTAATACCCGTTTCAGATTGAACCTCTTCAGCCATTTTTGTAATCACCTTTTTCTGATGAGCCAATTCTGTAACCGATCCAACCAATGGAACCATCACCTCAGGGAAAGGTTTTTCACCCTCTTGAATGAGTTTTGTAGTTGCTTCAAAAATCGCTCGAGCTTGCATTTCTGTAATCTCAGGATATGCAATTCCCAAACGACACCCACGATGTCCCAACATAGGATTTAGTTCATGTAACGAATCAATCCGTTTTCTGAGGGCTTCTTTTGTGATTTTGAGTTCTGTAGCTAATTCAGTAATTTGGTTATCGTTTTGGGGTAAAAACTCATGCAATGGTGGGTCAAGCAAACGAATAGTTACAGGATACGGAGCCATTGCTTTTAAGATTCCATAAAAATCTTCCCGCTGATATGGGAGAAGCTTCATTATCGCAGATCGTCGTGCTTCCTCATTTTCTGCTACAATCATTTCGCGCATTGCCATAATGCGTTCTGGGTCAAAAAACATATGTTCAGTTCTGCAAAGTCCAATTCCTTCTGCTCCAAAACTTCGTGCTTGGGTAGCATCACTCGGACTATCAGCATTTGTGCGAACATTTAATTTTCTGATAGAGTCTGCAATCTTCATTAATGAAGTAAAATATGTGTTGGAATCCAGATCAGGATCAATCAATGAAAGTTCACCATTGTAAACTTTTCCTGAAGTCCCGTTTAAAGAAATAACATCACCTTCGTTGAATACTCGACCGTCAATCATAAGAGTTTTGTTACGAGAATTTATTTCCAAAGCTGAACAACCAACTATACAACATTTTCCCCATCCACGAGCAACCAGTGCTGCGTGAGAAGTCATTCCACCTTTTGCCGTTAGAATTGCCTCGGCTGCGTGCATCCCGTGGACATCTTCCGGTGAAGTTTCGTTTCGTACAAGTATAACTTTTTTCCCATCGTTTTTCCACTGTTCCGCATCGTCTGCAGTAAATACAATCTGTCCAGTTCCACCTCCCGGACCGGCAGGTAACCCTTTAGTCAAAAATTCTGCAGATTTCTCAGCAAGCGGGTCAACCATTGGATGCATAATTTCATCCAACTGTTCAGGGTCAACTCGCAACACAGCTTCTTCGAGTGTAATCAACCCTTCGTCAACCATTTCAACTGCCAATCTTATTGCAGCCATACCGTTTCGCTTACCATTGCGAGTCTGCAACATCCACAATCTACCGTCCTGGATAGTGAATTCAATATCCTGCATATCACGATAATGTTTTTCTAATCGTTTTTGAATTTCGTCAAGTTCAGCATAGATTGTGGGCATATCTTCTTCCAAACTGATAAGGTCAGAATCTTCTGTTTTAGTAGAATTATTCAGCGGGTTTGGAGTACGAATTCCGGCAACCACATCTTCACCCTGTGCATCTTTTAGCCATTCACCGTAAAACTGATTTTCACCCGTAGCTGGATTTCTTGTAAACGCAACTCCAGTTGCGCAATTTTCTCCCATATTACCAAATACCATTGCTTGAACATTTACAGCAGTTCCCCATTCAGATGGAATATTTTCTATACGACGATAATTAACAGCTCTTTTACCGTTCCACGAGCTAAATACTGCAGAAATCCCACCCCACAATTGCTCAAAATGATCGTCCGGAAATTCTTTCTTGAGCGTTTCTTTTACACGATTCTTAAATAATTCTGAAAGTTCTTTCAAGTCGGAAGCGGTTAAATCGGTATCTAAGGTAATACCTCGATTATTCTTCATTTCTTCCATAATTTCTTCGAGTTGTTCACGAATTCCTTCACCTTCTTTTGGTTCTACACCACCTGCTTTTTCCATAACAACATCTGAATACATCATAATAAGCCGGCGATATGCATCATAAACAAACCGTTCATTACCAGACTTAGCTATCAAGCCAGGAATTGTTTTGGATGTAAGTCCAAGGTTGAGAACAGTTTCCATCATTCCAGGCATTGACGTTCTAGCACCAGAGCGTACCGACATCAAAAGTGGATTATCAATATCTCCAAACTTTTGTTCCATAACACTTTCCACAAATTCAATAGCCCCATTGACTTCGTTGTCTAATCCTGTTGGGTAGGATTGGTGTTTCATATAGTGAGTACAAACTTCTGTTGTAATTGTAAAACCAGGAGGAACCGGGATTCCAAGACAGGTCATTTCAGCGAGATTAGCACCTTTTCCGCCTAGTAAATTTTTATCGTTAGCTGAGCCGTCTGCTTGCCCGTTTCCAAAACTATAAACGCTTTTCATAAATATGCCCTTGTAATAATCAAATTCTATCAATAAATCAAAGGGCAAATTTAGTTTAGATGTTTAGTTATCTTAAACTGTTTTATGTGAAAAGGAGCGCTAAAGATAGCGCAACAGGGAAAAATTGAGATCGTTGTATGGAATAAATATGTAACAATATAAAATTCTGTTTGTTCAAATTAACTAAATCCAGCTACAAAAGCCTGCCCCAACGCAATACCACCATCATTTGCTGGTACTTTTAAAGGTGTTAACACTTCAAATCCGGAGTTTTGGAGTTCAGAAACACCCTTTTCAAACAAAATACGATTTTGGAATACCCCACCACCAATTGCGACTTTGTCCAAGCCAGACCTCTTTGCTGAACTAACCATAATATTGATTAGTGTGTTATGAAACTTACCTGAAATTTCTCCATTTGGAATAGATTTATCTCTGTCATTAATAATTTCAACAATCATTTGTCGCCAGCCTAGTTGGTTATCCAACCATTCAAATGGATATGTATTATTTGTGGGTGTTGCTAAAAACTCAAGCATCATTGCGGATTGTCCTTCATAAGCGGTAGTTTGGCGAATATCTAACAATGAAGATACAGCATCAAATAATCTACCAATACTGGATGTTAAGTGGGTATTTATATTTTTCACCAACGATTGTTTGACTAAATTTAATTCAGAGGGTTTCCATAGATGATTAAAATTATATTGTAATCCTAGTTTATCAAGAAGTCCAACTGCGGATCTTCTGGGTTCTATTGATGCTAAATCACCACCCAGTAGCTTAAAGGGTAATAAACTACCCCAGCGTTCAAACATATCTTTTTCGCAAATCAAAAATTCTCCCCCCCAAACGGTTTTGTCTGCTCCCAAACCTGTTCCATCCCACGAAATTCCAAACACAGGTCCATCTTCATTATGTTCAGCCATTACAGACGCAATATGAGCGTGATGATGTTGGACTGAAACTATAGAAATTCCCAATGATTGTGCATGTTGTGTAGAAAGATAATCTGGATGTAAATCACAAGCAACAATGTCTGGTTTAAAATCGTACAAACGAGGTAAATCATCAACAATATTCAAAAATGCCTGATATGCTTCTTGATTGGATAAATCACCGATGTGTTGACTTAAAATTGTCCGATTTTTAGAAGTAATAGCGATAGTGTTTTTTAAATGAGCTCCTAAACTTAAAATATTAGGATATTCTTTTTTGTGAATTATGGGAAAGGGTGCAAATCCCCTTGCGCGTCTAAGATATTGAACACCGTTTTTTGTATTCCTAACTACTGAATCATCAACTTGTCTCGCTATAGGACGATTATTGGTAAGAAACACATCAGCTATTTCATCAAGCTTTGATTTTGCTTCTAAGTTAGAAATTGCGATTGGTTCATCGTGTAAATTTCCTGATGTACACACCAAAATTTTTGGACCGTTTTTCATTAATAAATGATGTAATGGAGAATTAGGAAGCATAACGCCTAAATATGGATTTTCAGGAGCAACATTATCAGCTATCTTGATTTTAGAATTATTCTTTTTTTGGAGCAAAACAATTGGTGCTGAAACAGAGGTTAATAGAGTTACTTCTTTTTCACTAACTCTGCAGATATTTTGTATTGTTTTTACATCTTTAACCATTACAGCAAATGGTTTTTCTTCTCGCATTTTTCTTTTACGAAGCAGGTTTACCGCTGTTGTATTTTCGGCATCACACAATAACTGATAACCACCTATTCCCTTTAGTGCTAAAATTTTCCCATTAAATATTGAATGCTTAGCTAATTTCAAACAATCTTCTTCGTTTAGATTTGATGAATTACTTTCCTCTCCTATAAATGTTATTTGCGGACCGCAAACAGGACAAGCATTTGGTTGTGCATGAAACCTTCTATCCAGTGGATTATCATATTCCTTTTGACATTTATCGCACATTTTGAATATTCGCATTTCTGTATTTGGACGATCATAAGGAATATCGTTTATAATTGAAAATCTTGGTCCGCAGTTTGTACAATTTGTGAATGAATATCCTAATCGGCGATTTTCAGAATTTGTAATATCGTCAATACAATCTGGACAAGTAGCTAAATCCGGCAAAATGGTAACAGTTTTTGAGCCCGCGTTGTCGCTGTGGATTATTGAAAAAAATTGCTCATTATTTACAACTGGGATGACACTTAATTTTACTTCATCAATAACTGATACTGTTGGTTTATCTGAAACAACTTTAGTGCAGAATTCCTCAACAATTTTACTTTCACCTTGAATTTCAATCAATACACCAATAGATGTGTTTGCAACATTTCCTGTTAATTTTAGATCCGTTGCCAAGCGATACACAAAAGGTCGAAAACCAACACCCTGAACAGCCCCGCGAATTGTAATATATTTACGGATTAAACTCATAAACCAAGAAATCGGATTGCTATCCCGCTCATCAAAATTGTAGCACCTGCTATAACATGGCTGTATTTTTCCAACTTCCCTGTTGGTATTTTCTTAACACCGGAAAGTGAAATAGTAACTACAATCAACATTGTCATTACTGTAATTGCAGAAAATATTCCGGCTACTAATGCAACTTCTGTAAAACCCATTTCTGCAGCAGGATACATTAAAATTGGGATCAACGGTTCGCACGGGCCTAAAACAAAAATAATAAACAAAATCCAAGGAGTTATTGTTTTTTGGTTCTCATCGTGGATATGAATATGTCCTGCACGATGAGTGTGTGTATGGGTGTGAGTATTGTTGTCAGAATGAATATGTTTGTGAGTATGAGGTTTATTTCTGATAGCCTGCCGGATTTCCCAAATCATGTATGCGAACCCGAAAGACATAAGAACCCACGCCGCTAGATTTCCTCTGAAAGATTCGACAAACTCTATTTTTTGGATAGCAAAACCAAAAAATATTCCTATAATACCAAAAATAACTGAGCCCATAACATGGCCAAGACCGCACAAGAAAGTAATCAACATTGTTTTTTTAAGTGACCACTTTCTAGCATTTCCAATCATAATAAAAGGAAGATAATGATCCGGTCCAAGTAAAGTATGAAAAAATCCAATTGATGATGACGCAAGAAGAAGTATTGTTAAATCATGATTCATTTGTTTTCTTTCTTTATATTCAGTTGTTAAGAGTAGTATTAAATTTCAAACCTAAAAATACTTGATTTGGTGTCTAGTAACCAAGAATTTTAGTAAGCAATATCCTAAAAGAAAACAGAAAATGTAGTATGAATATTTCTTGGTGTGCCAGGTGTAAAATGAAGTTCAGACATCGATTCATCCTCATCAAAAAGTTTTGATTCAGTGTCAAATTGTGCTTCGTTCCATTCCGTGTTCAAAATGTTTTCTACAAAAACGCCAAATGCATATGTTTTGGTAGAATATTTAACTGTAAAATCAAAATTTGTAGAACCATAAGCTTGAACAGAATTATCTTCATTTGCTGGTCTTGTGCCTATGTGGCGAATACGAAGATTTCCTTCAATGTCGTTTGATCGATAAGTAAAACCTGATGTAGCGGTCAGATTTGGTGCAAGTGGGATGTGATTTTCGTTTTCTGGTAAGTCTTTGAATTTACCTTCACTTAAAGAAATATCCAAATCAGCCCAAAGCCCTTTGAAAAGTTGGCAACGTACTTCAAAATCCAAGCCAAGCCTTCTTGTTTCACCACTAGGTTCAGTTGTGCCTTCATCTCCAACATAAACGAATTCGTTTTCCAAATCCAAACCCCACAAAGAGGTTGTGATTAAAAGTTTTTCAAAAGGATGGATGCGAAGTCCTATTTCACCACCAAGAGCATTCGGTATAGTTGATTCATCTTCCTCAGAAACAACAACCCGAGCATCGTTCGAATGAAAACCATATCCTGCGTTGAAAAATAATTTGCAGTTTGAAAACGGTGAAAGTACAAAATTGAGTTTTGGACTTAAAATCAATTGCTGTGTAAAACCAGAGAGTGCCTTATCCTTTTGATCTTCTAAATCAAATATAAAATAATCACCCCGAACACCAATTTGCAACTGAGCAACATCGTTAAAACTAATTTTCTCGGAGGCAAAAAGCCCCATTGATTTTTGATGAACCAATGTTACCACGGTTGTATCAATCCTTATACGATTTTTTGTGTGCCAAAGTTGAATACCAATTTTATCTGCCCGAAAATGAGATCCCACGGTTGTTGTGGTTTTAACATTACCTAGTATTTTATCAAAAGAATATTCACTAACACTTCCCATAATTGTCCTAGTATCGTCTTGTTCTATTTGATCACCATTAATTGGATCGTTTAGAAAAAAGGTGAAGTTGGAAAATAGCCGAAATCGATAATTAACAAAATACACTTGTGTTTTGAGTCGATTATTTTTATCAAACATAGATTTGTAGATTAGATTTATTGACTGGCGTTGAGTAGTCCCTCCTTCGGTATCATCAATACCTCCCCATCGGTCAATATTACCACTGTCAATAGCTCGATTTGGGATTTGACCAGAAGCATTCCATCCAGAACCGAACCCAGAGATAGAAAGAGAAATCTCGGAATTATCTTTCAGTTGTTTCCGAGATTTTGCGAAAAGGTTGAAACGATTTAAGTTTTGGTTACTATCAAAATAACCGTCAGTGTGGAAAAACTCAGATGCAATATATGTTGAATGTTTCTTGTTGTTTGGTGCAATTTTAAGAAGTGATAAAATACGAGAAGTTCCATACATACCAGTTTCCAATAAAAACTTATTGTTTTCTAAATAATCTAATGTTTTAAATGATACAACACCAGCAGTAGCGAAGTCACCATATTTAGCAAAGTAAGGACCCTTAAGTACTTCCATTTCTTTGACAGTTTCAGGAATTAAAAAATGTAAATCGGCGTATCCCTGTCCGTGTGCGTGCGTGCCCATATTTACCGGAATATTATCTACAGAAATATTTACATCAGTACCATGGTCGCAATCAAACCCACGCAAGAATATTTGTTCAGCTTTGCCCCCACCAGCATGTTGAGCAATAAAAAGCCCAGGTACAAGACGCAACATGTCTTGAGCTGAAGTTTTTGGTCTAAGTTCAAAATCCAAATTTCGTAATATTTTGGATGAAGCGACAGAAAATGGTCTCTCTGCTGTAATAACAACTTCTGAAAAGTTCAATACATCGATATTAAGTTCAAAGAGTACTTCGATAGTATCATCAGGAAGTACTGTAATTTCAATGGTTTTATCTTCATAGCCAATGTTTGAAGAAGTAATTTTATAAAAACCACAAGGTACTTCTAATATATTAAATTCTCCTTCGGAATTTGTTGCAGTTCCGAGGGATGTCCCAATAATTGAGATATTTGTGTTTTTCATGGGTTGATTTGTAGTCTTGGAAATGACTTTTCCGGAAATCGCTCCAGTATGAGCTAACACTACTGACGAAATACCAAAAAACATCAGACCAATAATTAAATATTTAATCATTATTATTTCCTTTCAATTTACTATTTTATTTATAGATAGTGTTACTATTTTGCTATAAGTAACACTGTGTTTCTAAATTTTTTATATAACTTCTTTGCCTGTAGTTGATTTCAAAATGTCAATATGTTTCACTCCTTTTGTTGATTTCAACTGATTAAAAAGTTTTCTTGCTTTTATAGAAAGTCCCTTTACAATTATTACTTCAAAGCAATTATTGTAATCAAGATGTATATGCTGAGAAGAAATTATCAAATCATGAAATTCATGCTGAATATCAATAATTTTATTCACAAGTAGCTTTTTATGATGGTCATAGACTATAGCAATTCCACCAGTGATTATTTTTGTTTTTTCCCACTCTTCTTTAACAAGTATTTCTCTCATTAAATCACGAATTGCTTCTGAACGATTTTTATAATTTCGCTCTTTGATGAATTTATCAAACTTTTTAATCAATGCTTCTTCAATCGATACACCGAAACGAACAGTACTTTTCATCAATTACTCCAGTATGTAACACAAATATGTATATTAATAACACGCTCCATAAGTATAATATAAAACTACATTTTTAATACAACAAAGAAATACTTTATTGTATCAGTAAATGAACTACAACTAAGCAAGCTAAGAGGAATTCTCCCTATTAAATAATTAGTTATATAGATTAGATTCTAGTAGTGGTACTTTTTAAATTAGTGGATTAACCTGAGTAAAACACGTCTTTTCAAAACTATATGAACCGATGAGCCTTTTCTAAATAAACCTTGTTTAATATGCAAGAGTAAAGATAAATTCAAAAAGAAAAATGCGCTTAATCCTGTTTATTGTTTGTTTTACTCAAATTCTAAATCCTGCATTTGAGAATACAAATCTCTCATTTGTGTTCTTTGACGAGCAGGTAAGTCGATCGTCCTTGTCAATATCGACAATTCGACCCTATCAATTGAACTTTCTTCAACTTACAGAAATAAGTGGGAATATCAGTATCAGAAAGTTCAGATTTCATCTTAGCGGATTTACTCTTGGTGACAAAATATATAAAGAAACAGTGTTCAAATTATCATCAGAAAAATCTATTAATGATAGGCTGTCAGCTGGTGTTCTCTTGTCGAATTATCACTTAAAAATACAAAATTATGGGAGCACAAATTGTGTTACTCTAGGAGTTTTAGTTAAAACAAATATTGCAACGGGCTTGGAAGCAAATTTACAAATACCAAGTTTAATATCGATTTCTAAATCTTCACTATTTCAAGAAATTCCACAAATATTTTCCTTATCATTTCTCAAGCTTATATCCAAAAAACAGTCCATAAATTACAGCATAGTAAAAGATGTTTTATATAATATAGATCATCAAATATATTGGAGGATAGAGATATTCAAACTTGGCGGAATACGAGTTGGTTACAAATCTTTAACTAACGAAACCGCTTGGGGTATTAATATAAGATCAAATAAATTACTTCTTGGTTTTGGATTTGTAGTACACCCTGTGTTGGGTATTTCTCACGGATTTAATCTAAGTTATGATTAAATATTTCTATTATTTATTGATTCTGTGTCTTTGTTTTCCGGAAGAAGAATTACCATATGATCCTGAAGAATTTTCTGAAACATCTCAATATTATGAAAGCACTGACATCTACGAAAACGAATATTCGTCTCGTATTCGATTTACTCCACATTCATCATCTAAAGGGTGGCATCTACTACAACTATTTCAGCACGAATATTCTAAATTAGGATTACGAATTGATGAGAATATTTCGAAAAATAAATTTGACCTTTCTAGGTTTTTTTTAAGCAAATATTCTTCCAAATATTCTATAATTATTGGAAGCATTAAAGTAGAAACTGGACTGGGTCTAGTGTTTTCTAACGAATTTGGGAAATTTAAGAGTTGCTATTCTGTTTCTTCTCTGAATAAAGATTATGATGTTCTCAACGGTAGTTTAAATTCAAACATGCCATCAAGTATAAGTGGGGTTTCGTTTCAGTTTAACTACAAAAAACTAAAACACAGTCTGCTGTTTGCTCAAGGTTATAGGTCAATCACTTCTACAGAAAATGGAACAATTTTCCACCTTTCATTTGCAGGTTCAAAAAATAATACTCAAAAAAGGAATGTTTATTCGTACCACTTAAAAAGAGTATTCAGATTAGGAAATATAGGGTTTTTGTTCGCCAAGGAATTCATAAACAATAACGACCATCATCAAAATTATTATTCACTTATTTTTTCTAAACAGATTGATGTTATGAGTTTTAGTAGTGAAATAGCTTCTAGGGAGAACTCGGTTGCACACATTATTAATTTTGGCTTAAAACAAGAAAACTTTCAGTGGTTTATTCAAAAAAGATATATTCCGCTTAACTGGTCGAATATAGTTGGATACCCTTTTTCTGAATTTCGTGATGGATGTAATGAAGATGGTTTATTACTCTATATCATGTTAAAAGAAAATAGGATTACTGTAAATGCCATGATTGATTTGTTTTCAAAAATCAAGGGAGAAGATGGTTATCCAAAAAATTTAGGCTTTGATCATAGAATTATGGCAAGTTATTACAACAACTATGCAAAATTAGAGTTTCGCTACAAAGAAAAATCTAAATATTATCATCAACAAAATATCGAGTTTGGACTTTCAAATTCCTATTGGTCTTTGTTAAAGAAAAAGATTTACGAAGTAATTATAAAATTCCCGAAAAACAATAGTTTTACTTTGAGATATAAATACTTAAAGTATCTTCCAGAAATTGAAAAGAAAGAAGAGGGGAGTTTAATAACAATTTATTTTCCGAAACTTTTTGTAAAAAAGTGGCGTATTATTAGTTGTCTCCGTTGGTTTTCAACAGATAGTTGGAATTCTCGATTGTATGCTTATGATCCGGGTTTAAAGGGAGAATTTCCTATTAAAGGATACTACGGAAAAGGGTGGCAATGTTTTTTAAAATGTGAATATGGTTTGAGCACTCAAACTGATGTAAGTTTTCGGGGTTCCTGCGAATGGAAAAATAACCCTTTGATTACATTTGCTATTCAAATGGATGTAACTTTATAAAACTCTTTTATATTTTTGTGAATAAAAAACTCATTTTCAAAATAATTTTCTTTTTCTCTGTTTTTCAGATTGTATTAGCTGAATCTCCTGTTAAGCACATCCGTTTGAGTGATATTGATGGAGTAAATTATATTTCTGCATTAGAGTTTGCTAAAAACCAATCTATTCAAACTCGCTTCTTTGAAGAAAAAAATAAGTTGGAATTAAATTTTCACGATTCAAAAATGTGGTTATCTGCTTATTGTTCTTTTATTCGTATTGAAGAAAATATCCATCAAATGTCTAGTTCAGTCATATATGATGGAGACGACTTTTTTATTCCTGCAAATTCATTTCTACAGATATTGAACATTACCGATTTACCTGATGCAATTGTAGATTCCTCAGAAGAATTTTTAGTTCTATCCTCACCAGACTATAATATTCATGGTGTCGAAATTGAGCGAAAAACTAACGGCAGTTTAGTAAGATTGCGTACTTCTCAAGGTTTTAACATAAATACCATTGCTGTATCTTTTGATGGTAGTGGAGGAATGAGCATTACAGTTCCTGGCGGTAAAATTGATTCTCTTGGCATTGTAAACTCTCCACTACAATATCCCATTACGCAGATCAGATGTTTACAATCTCCTGAGTCTGCACAAATTTCTTTTAGAATGAAATCTCGCATTGACGATTACGAACTATACCAAACGCCCGATGCTAGTGAAATTATTGTATCTCTTCGGATAGCAATGGCAGAGAACGCAGATAAAATTAAAAAAATGCGGAATAAATGGCTGTTGGATACTATTGTGATTGACCCAGGTCATGGAGGTAAAGATGCAGGTGCAATTGGATATACTGGTATTCACGAAAAAACAATAACTCTTGATATTGCAAAAAAACTCGGAAAGATGGTCAGGAAAAATATGGGTGCTAAAGTAATTTATACTCGCGATGAAGATGTTTTTGTACCTTTGTGGAAACGGACTAAAATAGCAAATGAATCAAATGGAAAAGTCTTTTTGAGCATACATGTAAATTCAACTGGGAAAAATAGAAGTGCAAGAGGTTTTGAAACTTATCTGTTAAGACCAGGAAAAACTGAAGATGCTATTGAGGTAGCTAAGAGAGAAAACTCAGTAATTACTCTTGAAGAGGCTGCACACGAATATACTAATTTTACTGACGAAAATATCATTTTAGCTACAATGGCTCAAAGCACATTTATGAAAGAAAGTGAATATTTTGCAGAGATAATACAGAAAGAATTAGACAAAATTCTTACTACTCCAAACCGAGGAGTTAAACAGGCAGGATTTCATGTTCTCGTTGGAGCATCGATGCCAAATGTTTTAATCGAAGTGGGATTTATTAGCAACAAAAAAGAATGCAAGTTACTTGGTCGATCAAGCTATAGAAAAAAAATTGCTGAAGCTATTTATAGAGCTTTAATTATCTTTAAAGATAAATACGAAAGCACAATTCTTGGTGCTGAGTAAATCCTTTTAAGTTGAATAAATACGAAAATTACTTATTCTCTCTCCGAAATACTGGCATAAAACTTGGGTTAGAGCGCACAATTACTCTAATGGAAGCTTGCGGAAATCCGCATAAGAAATTACCAAGCATCCAGGTTGCAGGAACAAACGGAAAAGGTTCCACTTCGGCAATGTTGTCTAGTATCCTACAGTCAGCTGGTTACAATGTAGGGCTGTTTACTTCCCCTCATCTTTTGAAAATGAATGAAAGAATCCGCATTAATAATTCTCAAATCGATGATACTGTAATTGAAGAATTTATCGAAACATATCGAACCAACTTTGATAAAATATCAGCATCTTTTTTTGAAATATTAACTGCTTTGGCTTTTTGGTATTTTGTACGAGAAAAAGTAGATATTGCTATTCTTGAAACTGGTTTAGGGGGAAGACTTGATAGTGTTACAGTGTGTAATCCGTTGTTAACCGTTATGACTTCTATTTCAAAAGATCATACACAAATTTTAGGAGATTCGCTTGAGAAAATCGCTTTTGAAAAAGCTGGTTCTCTAAAACCGGAAATTACTTGTATATCGTGCCGACAAGAACAAGAAGTGGAAAAAGTTCTTCTAGCTGAAGCAAAGCGAGTTGGAACTGAAATAAAATGGGTTGAAAAACCACAACCAAACAATTATTATCGTGTTGGTTTGAAAGGAAGCCACCAACAGTTAAATGCATCGTTGGCTGTACAAACTTTAAGGAGTTTACCCGCTTTCACTATTTCACAAAGTCAAATAAACGATGGTTTACTAAATGTAAAATGGTATGGGAGATATCAGATTATTCAAACTCATCCACTGGTCATTTTTGATGTTGGTCACAATGAAGATGGTATTTCAGCTTTCTTAGATGAATTTGAAAAGCAAAAAAAAGATGGCAAAAGTGTTCTATTAATTGCACTCCAATCAACGAAATCTCTATCAACAATTAATAATAGAATAACAAGAAACTTTGATGAAATTATTTGTACACAAACCCCTCACTATGGATTTATGGATGCCAAAGTTTTATCTTCCCTTTTTTCAACGAATTCTAAAATCACAACAATCCAAAATCTTGAAAAGGCTATAAAACAAGCTATGAACCAAATTAGCAAGAACGATACTCTCGCTATCATAGGGACACATTATTTGGGAGAGGTAATTAGTAGTTATTATAATATTTCTTTTGACAATACCTAATTCTGTCATAAATTTTTCTAGAGGAAGGACCCTCTATTTCGCTTAGTTTAACGATTTTTTACCTTGTTGGAGTGCAATCAATAGAAAATATTAAGGATCACTATGGAGATTAATGAACTACAATCTTTAACAGTTAAAGATTTACAAAAAATTGCTAAAGAGACCGGAGCAACAGAATATTCTGGAATGAGAAAACAGGATTTGATAAAGCTAATACTTGAAAGAGAAGCTAAGAAAAATGGGGCTATTTTTTCAACTGGTGTTTTGGAAATACTACCTGATGGTTATGGATTTCTTCGTTCTCCGGGTTACAGTTATTTACCTGGTCCGGATGATATTTATGTATCACATTCGCAAATTAAACGATTTAAACTAAGAACTGGACATTTAATTTCTGGTCAAGTTCGACCACCAAAAGATAACGAGAGATTTTTTGCTCTTTTGAAAGTAAATACAGTCAATGAACTCTCCCCCGAAATCAGCAAAAATAATATTAATTTTGATAATTTAACTCCGCTCTTCCCTGAAGAGAGAATAAAACTCGAAACAAAAAGCAGAGAAACATCTACTAGAATTATAGATTTGATTGCACCAATAGGCAAGGGACAAAGGGGGTTGATAGTAGCACAGCCTAAAACCGGTAAAACGATTCTTTTACAAAAAGTTGCGAATTCTATTACCGAAAACCACCCAGAAATTAAACTGATTATTCTACTAATAGATGAACGGCCTGAAGAGGTTACAGACATGGCACGCCATGTCGATGCTGAGGTTGTTGCTTCTACTTTTGATGAACCTCCTGAAAGACATGTCAATGTTTCAAATATGGTTATTGAAAAAGCTCGCCGAGCTGTAGAGGCCGGTGAGGATGTCGTAATTTTACTCGATTCTCTTACTAGGTTGGCTCGTGCTCATAATACTGTAATTCCACATAGTGGTAAAATTCTTTCTGGTGGAGTGGATGCAAACGCATTACATCACCCTAAAAGATTCTTTGGCGCTGCAAGAAATGTTGAAGGTGGTGGGAGTTTAACAATCATTGCTACTGCTCTCGTAGATACAGGTAGCAGAATGGATGATGTGATTTTTGAAGAATTTAAAGGAACAGGTAATATGGAATTAGTTCTCGATAGAGAATTAAGTGATAGACGACTTTATCCATCTATAAATATTGCACGCTCAGGCACCAGAAAAGAAGAAAAACTTTTTGGTAAAAAAGACCTGTCTAGAATTTGGTTGCTTCGTAAATTTACTGGTGATATGTCAAATATTGAAACAATAGAGTTTTTGTTAGATAAGTTACAGCGCACAAAAAGTAATAGGGAGTTTTTAGATTCTATGAGCACTTAGTTGTGTCTTTTATATCAGTAATGTGTAAAAAATAATTCTTTGGAAAAGTTAACAGATAATCCTCATTCCTTTTTTATAAAATTATTTTGTAAAGATCCTTTACATGCTACTCCTTTCGTCATTAAAGGGGCAATAATGAAACAATATCCTAATGAAAATTTCATATCTTTTATTAGTGGGGAACATAGAGGTGTCTTTCTTTATCCAAGGGTGCAAGTTAAAGTTCTGCGAAATCAACTTTGTATATTTGCTATCAATGAAGGTGTTGAACCAACGAAGGCACTTATCGATAAAATGAAGTCATTAATTGTTGAAGATATTTCATATATTTTCTCTGAAAGCAATGTTGCAGAAAATTTTAATCTATTCGAAATAATCCCCAACCAATACCAGAAGTACAAATTTATTACTCCTTGGGTAGCACTAAACAAAAGGCAGGTAAAGCAATACGATCGATTGTTCTATGACGAGAAACCAAGTTTTTTGAGTGAAATGTTAGTTAAAAACCTACCATTTATCTGTTCTGACTTAGGACGAAACCCAAAAGGAGAATTACAGGTTCGTTCAAAGGATTTTTTACTACTAACGTTTTTCTACCTAATTTCATAGGAATTGGAAATGGTATAGCAAAAGGGCTTGGAACATTAATTCAACTTCCAAAAACTACAAATCTTAATTGCGGAAATATCTTTTTAGACAGGTAAATAGTTCAGTAAATTTAGTACTCGATATTTTTATAAATTTTATTAAGGAGAAATGAAAAGCGATGAGTATCAGTATAATAGGTCGGTCTATCAAAGAATCCGGTACTCTGAGAATCAATGAGATTGCTTCAATTCTCAGAGCCAAAGGTGAGCCTTTGATTCATCTTGGCGGGGGGGAGCCCAAAAGCAAGGCTCCGATAGATGCCATCACAAATGTTTCGGGATTACTAAATTCTGGCGAAATTAGGTATACACCCGCCGACGGCACCATTCCAATGAAACAGGCGATTATCCGTTATACAGAAGAATTTTATAACCGAAAAGTTGAGCCAGAAAATGTTATTGCGTCTAGTGGAGCAAAACAATCCATCATTGTCGCTCTACAAGCAATACTTGACCCTCAGGACGAAGTCATTTTTCCGTGTCCTTATTGGGTGAGTTATCCTGAAATGGTCAAATTATGTGGTGCGGTTCCTGTTGCTGTTAAACCCGAAGATGGTTCTTTCTATCCAAGGATGCAAGACATTGAACAGAATATTACTTCTTACACTAAGGCAATAATTATTAACAGCCCAAACAATCCAACGGGAGCAATGTATTCTGAAGATTTTATTTCTGATATTGTCAAGTTCTGTGAGAATAAGGGTATCTACCTAATTATGGATGATATCTACCATCGACTAATTTTTGATGGCAAAAAGCCAATTAGTTGCTATGATTATTCCACAGATTTATCCGATAACTCAAAATTGATTGTGATAAATGGAGTGTCCAAGCAATATGCGATGACAGGTTTTAGAATTGGTTGGGCTGTAGCTAATAAAAAAGTAATTGAAGTAATGGCTACAATACAAGGTCATCAAACTTCTGGCCCTTCTGTTTTAATGCAAAATGCGTCAATCGGAGCAATTAATGGAATTCAATCACATGTTGAATCATTAAGATTGTCCCTCGAAAATAATCGAAATATTATGATGGAGCGGTTAAATGCATTTGAGGGTGTGATTCCATATAAACCAGATGGTACATTTTACACATTTGTCGATTTTGGCCATTATACTAAAGACTCATTGGAGTTAGCTAACTTCCTTTTAGAAAAAGTACGAGTTGTAACTGTTCCAGGTATTGAGTTTGGGTTAGAAGGATTTTTACGACTTTCTACCTGTGGTTCTGTGAAAGATATCACAGAGGGAATTGAGCGAATTAAATGGGCATTAGATCCAGATTCTCCTAACGAATTGTATATTGGCGAAAGAAAATTAGTGAGGGATTGGGTATGAGCAAATATTTAAAATTCGATACCCCTGCCCAAAAGCAGGCGAAAGACTTAAAAAGCGATTATGGATTAAAAAACCATGGTTTAGTTCATCTTGATAGAGTTTACTGGAATCTACCAAAACCAGCTCTTTATGAAGAAGCCGTTTTCCGGAATGAAGGTAAAATCACAAATGGTGGTGCATTTTTAGTCAACACTGGTAAATGGACAGCTAGAGCAGCAAACGAAAAGTATTTTGTAAAAGAATCTTCTACTGAAGATAAAATTAATTGGGGTGAATACAACCGCCCAATGGCTCAGGAAAAGTTCAACAATATGTTTTCTCGTTTGCAAGCATTTTTGCAAGGGGAAGAGCTTTTTGTTCAAGATGTTTATGCCGGAGCGCATCCTGATCATCGTATGGCTGTTAGAGTGATTACGGATACTGCGTGGCAAAGTATGTTTGCACGAAATATGTTTATTGCCGACACTAAGCTTGATAACTACAAAAGTTTTGTGCCTGAATTTACAGTTATCGCATCTCCATCTTTTAAAGTTGATACTCGAATTGAAGGAACAAATAGTGAAACTGCAATTGTGATTGATTTTTCTAAACGATTAGCGATTGTTGCAAATACTCATTATGCTGGTGAAATTAAGAAAACCATTTTCACAGCTATGAATTATCTTATGCCATTAAAAAATGTGATGTCAATGCACTGTTCCGCAAATGTTGGTAAAGATGGAAATGTTGCATTATTTTTCGGATTAAGTGGAACAGGAAAAACCACATTATCTGCAGACCCTTCACGAAGCTTAATTGGTGACGATGAACACGGCTGGTGCGATGACGCAGTATTCAATTATGAAGGTGGGTGTTATGCTAAAGCGATTAGGTTGTCCGAAGAAGCTGAACCTGAAATTTATGCTTGCACACAAAAATTTGGTACAATTTTAGAAAATGTCGTATTCGACCCAGCGTCTCGCCACATTGATTTAGATGATGAGCGAAGAACAGAAAACACCCGATTATCCTATCCATTGGAATTTATTCCAAATGCTGTAGAAGAAAAAATGGTTCGTTCACAACCAAACAATATCATATTCTTGACTTGTGATGCACAAGGCGTAATGCCACCAATTGCAAAATTGAATGTGGAACAAATGATGTACCATTTCATTAGCGGATACACATCAAAAGTTGCGGGAACCGAACTCGGTTTGGGTATTGAGCCAGAAATTACTTTTAGTCCGTGTTTTGGTGCACCATTTATGGTTCATCACCCGTTTTACTATGCAGATTTATTGCGAGACAAAACTGAAAAAGCTCAAGCAACTGTTTGGTTGGTAAATACTGGATGGGTCGGAGGAAAATTTGGAGTTGGCAAACGAATCAGTATCAAGCATACACGAAACATGCTGAATGCAGCATTGGATGGCAAACTTGATAGTGTGAAATATCGAAAAGATAAGTTATTTGGATTTGACATTCCAATGACATGCCCTGGAGTCCCAGAGGATGTGTTTGAACCATCGAATGCTTGGGGTAACAAAAATGAGTATTGGATGAAATATGATGCGTTGGTTGCTCGATATATCGAAAATTTCAAATTGTTTGCGAGTGGAGTTCCAGATAAAGTTGTAAAAGCTGGACCGTCTCGTATGAAAGATAAAGTTCAATAAGGAGGTTATTATGAAAGCTGGAATACACCCAGAATACAAACTAGGTACTGTTCATTGTGCTTGCGGAAATACTTTTGAAACACGAATGGCTGTGAAAGAAATAAAAGTTGAAATCTGCAATGAGTGCCACCCGTATTTTACAGGAAAACAGAATCTGGTTGATACTGCAGGTCGAATTGAAAAGTATATGAAGAAATACAATCTTTCTGAAGACGACGTTAAGTAGCGTAGCACACAGTATATAAAGGCGGGTTATTCTATTTTGGTATTCCGCATTTTCTTTTATATGAAACTCATTGTAAAAACTATCGGATTGCTAATTTCAAAATCGCAGATTTTGGTTGGTGGTCAAGCAGTTATTGAAGGCGTGATGATGCGCGTTCCTGGGGCTTATGCAACTGCAGTGAGAAACCCAAAGAAAGAAATACAAATTGATAGACACGAATTTAAATCCATTGTTGAACGGAAACCGCATCTCAAAAAACCAATTTTGCGCGGAATCGTACAATTGTTTGAAGCAATGAAAATCGGATTTAAAACACTTCAGTGGTCTGCGGAAATTTCAAATCCCGCAGAAAAAGAAAAATCAGATAATAAACTAACTGAAATTGTTTCAACCATTTTTGCAATTTTGCTTGCAATTAGTTTGTTTTTTGTAGCACCAATTGCTTTAACAACTTGGCTATTCGACAAGAACAATGAACCATTTTATTTCAATTTGATTTCCGGTGGATTACGAATTTTGTTTTTTCTGATTTATCTGCTTCTTATATCATTAATGAAAGATGTAAAGCGATTATTTCAATATCACGGTGCTGAACACCAAGCAGTTTATGCGTTTGAATCCGGTAATAATTTAGAAATTTCTGAAGTTAAAAAATACCCAACCCAACATCCTCGTTGTGGAACAAGTTTTATTTTTATCATTCTGATAGTTGCTATATTGACTTTTGCGGTAATTGATTCAGTAATAATGTTGTTTGTTAATGATATTCAAGTATGGGCACGTCTTTTAATTCATTTTCCAATGATTCCGTTGGTTTCTGGTTTTGGCTATGAAGTGCTAAAACTCACAGCAAAATATAGAAAAAAAATATTTTTTAGAATGTTTGCTAAACCTGGAATTTGGCTGCAATTTATTACAACAAAACATCCTGATGATGAACAGTTAGAAGTAGCTATTGAAGCTCTCAAAAGTGCCTTTGGAGATAAAATCAAAGAACATCAAGGTCGTAAATTTGTTGCAGAGGCAATTGGATGATAAACAAGATAAATGAAGTTATCGAACGGTACTACGAACTTGGGCTAAAATTAAGTCAGCCGGATATTGTAACTGATAGAAAAAGGTTTACCAAATTAGCTCGTGAACATTCCGGTTTAGAAGGCCTTGTTATAATCGGTAAAAAATACATCGAACAATCAAAGCAGTTAGAAGAATTCGAAGAAGTCTTATCTGGCGACGACGAGGAGCTTAAAGAAATTGTTAAAGAAGAACTTGGAGAATTAAAGGATGGGCTTGTTTCTTTAGAAGAAGAATTGAAAATTCTGTTAATTCCAAAAGACCCTGACGACGATAAAAATACTATTTTGGAAATTAGAAGTGGAACAGGGGGAGAAGAGGCTGCTCTATTTGGTGGCGATTTATACAGAATGTATATGCGTTATGCAGAACGCAGAGGTTGGAAAACTGAACTAATGTCGTTGAGTGAATCGGAAAATCGTGGGATAAAAGAAGCAGTTGTCAGCATCATTGGTAAAGGTGCGTTTGGTGATTTGAAATTTGAAAGTGGAGTGCATCGAGTCCAGCGGGTACCTACTACAGAATCAAGTGGACGTATTCACACAAGTGCCGCTACGGTTGCCGTTTTACCAGAAGCTGAAGATGTGGATATTGAAGTGAACGATAGTGACCTAAAAATTGACACATACAGGGCATCCGGTGCAGGTGGTCAACATGTAAATAAAACTGAATCTGCAATCCGAATTACTCACATTCCAACTGGATTAGTTGTAACTTGTCAAGATGAAACATCACAGCACAAAAATCGAGACAAAGCGATGAAAGTTCTGAGAACTAGATTGTATGAAGTTGAGCAAGAGCGGCTTCATAAAGAACGAGCGGATGCACGAAAATCAATGGTTTCAACTGGTGACCGAAGTGCAAAAATTCGAACATACAATTTTCCACAAGGCAGAATTACAGAACATCGAATAAATTTAACTTTATACAAACTTGATAACATTATGGACGGTGATTTAACTGAAATCATCGAGGCTCTTAAAATTGAAGAGCGTAAAACCAAATTATCAAGTGCTTAAGTAATGCAAAAAACCTGGAGAGTAATTGATATAATTGATTGGAGTGTGGAATATTTCCAATCGAAGAATATATCAAATGCTCGACTCGAAACTGAATGGCTTTTATGTGAAGTCCTAAATTGTAAAAGAGTTGACCTTTATGTTCAATTTGAACAATCATTATCTCAACATGAATTAAACAAATTTAAATCGTTTGTTCTTCGTAGAATGAATGGTGAACCGTTTCAACATATTATTGGAAAAGCAACGTTTTTTGGTAGAGATTTTATCGTAAATTCTGATGTTTTAGTCCCTCGCCCCGAAACAGAAACAATCATTGATATAGCAAAACAAATTGATAATTCTTACAAGAAAATTTTAGATGTAGGTACCGGTTGTGGGTGTTTGGCAATAACTTTAGCATTGGAATTCCCCACAGCAGAAATTATTGCTACGGATGTTTCTGTAAAAGCACTTAGTTTTGCCCAAGAAAACGCAAATTGTTTGGGTGCGAACAATATAAACTTTATTAAGCACAATTTTCTAAATGAGAGTTTCACAGATAAGTTTGATTTAGTTGTTTCAAATCCTCCTTATGTCGCAAAAGGAGAAGTTGCAAATCTCCAAACTGAAGTTAAAGATTTTGACCCACACATTGCATTAACAGATGGAAATGACGGTCTCACTTTTTACCATAGATTCGATAAATTGGCTAAAACTCTAGTAAACAGGAACTGTAAATTCCTTTTAGAGTTTGGTGGAAACCAACAAGCTGATGCTGTGAGCAATATTTTCAATAAACAGGGTTTCTCAATTAAATTTCACCGAGATTTACAGAACGAACAACGAGTAATTGAAGTTACTATAAGCGATGAATAAAGTATTAGCAATCATTAAAATTCTACGACCTATGAACCTTGTATTTTGTGTTATGTCGTTAATCATCACCGCTTTTTTGGTCGATAAGCTTTATGATGGTTGGAGAATCTTACTAACCGGTTTAGTAATAGTCTTGTTTGCGGGAGCCGGTAATATTCTAAACGACATTTTCGATTTTAAAATTGACAAGATAAACAGGCCTAACAGACCGCTCCCCAAAGGAATAATTTCTTTAATTCAAGCTAAAATTTCTGTATTTGGATTGTTTGGTTTGGGAATTTCGTTAACATATTTTCTGAATCCTTTAGCTAGAGTTATTGCTCTGATATTTGTTTTACCATTACTCATTTTTTATACACCTGTTTTGAAGAAAATTCCTATCTTAGGAAATATTGCAATAGCATCTGTTCTTGGCCTTGTATTTGTTTTTAGCGAAGCATCAATCACCGGAAATATAAACAAAATGTGGATACCCTCTTTTCTAGCGTTTGGTTTGTCTTGGATTCGTGAACTTGCAAAAGATATGCAAGATATTATTGGAGACAGACAAAACAAAGTTTTTACATTTCCTTCACGATACGGAATACCGTTGTCCTTTACTCTATATGGATTTTTAGCTGGACTTTTAAGTATTTTGTCTCTGCTTCCATTTATACATCGTATTTATGGTTTGCCATATTTGATTTTACTTTTTATTGGCATAATCATCCCCTTGATGGTTAGCGTTATATATTTGAAGAAACATCAAACTCCAGAAGATTGTGGAAAGATTGCTAATTTACTAAAAATACTCACGCTTGTAGGTTTGGTGGTT
>CAZSJY010000003.1:0-17567 GCA_964607375.1 uncultured bacterium | reverse complement strand
TTATTTTTATCACAGGATTTTAGATGATAAATAATTTTAAACAAGAATTTCTTTCACCAGCAGGTTATTTGCAAAAAATGAAATATGCTCTAGCATTTGGATCAGATGCAACTTATGCAGGAATTCCTAAGTTTTCTCTTCGTACAAGGGAGTTGGAATTTAATCGAAACTCATTAGTTGAAGCGATAGATTTTTCTCACAAACTCGGAAAAAAATTGTATCTAACGATGAACATTTTTGCACACAACACAAAAATTGCTTCTTTTTTGAAAGAACTAGACCGAGTAGTTGAGTGGAATCCTGATGCCATAATTATGGCTGACCCCGGTCTTATCAATATTGCAGTTAAACGATATCCAAAACTGACCATTCACTTATCCACACAAGCCAATACAACCAACTGGACAGCAGTTGAGTTTTGGCGAGATATGGGTGTAAAAAGGATAATTTTATCTCGTGAACTTAGGTTAAAGGAAATTGAAGAAATCCACAAACGAGTTCCTGATGTTGAATTGGAGTCCTTTGTTCACGGAGCGATTTGTATCGCTTATTCCGGGCGATGCTTGATAACCAATTATCTCAATCATCGTGATGCTAATCAAGGGACTTGTACAAATTCTTGTCGTTGGGAATACAAGCTTGGAAAGGAAGTTAGTAGTTTGCTTGATGCTGAAAACCAGCAGAATACTAATTATGATAAAACACATATTCCTCCTGATAATTTAACCGTAGAAGAGCCAAAACGAACCGGCGAACAATATCCTATAAACGAAGATGAGCACGGAACATATTTGTTTAATGCAAAAGATTTATGTGCTATTGAGTTGTTAAGCGAAATCAAAAACGCAGGGGTTTGTAGTTTCAAAATTGAAGGACGAACTAAATCGACATATTATACTTCAATTTCTGCGATGGCATATCGAAATGCAATTGATGATGTGATAGAGGGTAAACAATTTAATCCGCAAAATCTAAAAGATTTAATGGCATTATCAAATAGGGGTTATACAACAGGATTTTATGCTAGAAATCCACGAGAGTTTGGTGAAAATTATTATGATTCTCGCTCAAAAGAATTATCCCACAAAATTGTTGGAATACCCGTTGATTATGATAATCAAAGGAATTTGCTTACTTTTGAAATTAAAAATCGGTTAGAAAAAGGTACATCAGTTGAGGTGATTACACCACACCTTCGCACAATAATTGAGATAAATGAAATTATTAATCCCAAAGGTAAACTCGTTGATGTTGCCCACGGTGGAACTGGATTGTTTACTATTCCTCTCGAAAAAGATCCGGGTGAATTTGTAATCCTTCGTCGTGAAATTTATGATACTGAATTGGAAAATTCGCTTAGGTAATATTTGTATCTGATTTCTTTAAGGAACATATAGTTTAGGAAACACGGGCGTATGCCACCATATTTTAAAAAACCTACTAAACTATGTTTTGTAATAGCAGTTTTAATCCCTCGAGATAGCTATTTTTGCCAAGCCCAGTTACTTGCCCGATACAGACAGGTGAAATTACAGAGAGTTGACGGAATTCCTCTCGGTGATGAATGTTGGTCAAATGTACATCTACTGCTGGAATGTTGACTGCCGACAAAGCATCACGAATAGCATAGGAATAGTGTGTAAATGCTCCCGGATTGATAATTATTCCTTGTGCCCAATGTCGTTCATCGTGGATGGAATCAATAATCTCTCCTTCATGGTTAGACTGGTAAAACTTGAACGAATGACCAGACGCTTCTGGAGTAGTTTCCAGCCAAGTCATCAATGCTTCAAGAGTTTCACTTCCATATAACTCTGGTTCGCGTTCACCGAGTAAATTTAGATTAGGTCCATTTATTACAAGAATATTCATTTTATCTCCTGTTTTTGTTAAACTCTCTAGTATTTTAATTTAATCACAAAATTTCATCACAATGGTGGTTCGATTCTTCAAAATTTTCCGGTTCGATCTGAATTGTACAATGTTTAATCGCAAACTTCTCATCAAGAAGTTGTTGTGCATTTTTCAAACACTCTGACCAATGATGTGTGTCATGACAATGATCGGAAACTTTGATGTGAACACTTAAAGCAGTATTTCCCTCTGATATCGTCCAAATGTGCAGGTCGTGGATTTCTGTGATATGATCCATCTTTTTCAATGCGTTTTTCACCTTGTGAAAATCAATATGTTCTGGTGCTGCATTCATTAAAATATTGATACTTTGTTTTAGCAAAGTTTTTGTTCCAGCTAAAATGAGAAATACAATCGCAATACTTGCTATGATATCCATAAATTGAAAGTTCCAAATCCATATTGCAAACCCCGATATAATTGCACCAACCGAACCGATGGCATCAAAAATCATATGCAAATACGCACCTTCGATATTGAGATTATTCTTGCGATCACCCATTAAAATCCATGCACTGATGAGGTTAGCTAACAGTCCAAAAATTGCTACAATGAGCATTGGAAAGCCTAAGATTTCTTGTGGTTCTCTAAATCGTTGTAACGCCTCAAACAAAATGACTCCACAAATTGCTACAAGCGTGGCTCCGTTGATAAATGCACCGATAATTTCAGCACGCATATACCCATAAGTTCGTTTTCCGTCTCGTGGTAGTTGTGCCAACTTCGAAACAACAATCGCCAAAGCTAATGCTCCAACATCGGTAAGCATATGTCCAGCATCGGACAGAAGTGCCAAGCTATTTGTTAAAATTCCGGCAATTACTTCAATAAATAAGAATACAAAATTAATCCAAAACGCCCACCATAAACAAGTTCTGTGAACATCTCTCTGATCGTGATGTTGGTGATGTCCGTGAGAATGGGAGTGTGCCATTATTTTTGAACCTGCTTTGATGACTTAAAAACTAAAGTGAATATTCGGATAAGTTGTTCTTCTGTTAATGTTCCTTCTGCGTGTTGAGTTAGTCGTTCGATAATCATTTTTTCACGATTCGAATCCTCAATTGGAACATCAAGTTCGGATTTTAATTCACCCACTTGAGCAGAAATTTCCATCCTCTCCTTTAATAATGACAGTATATTTTCGTCAATTTCATCAATTTGTTGCCGGAGTTTGATTATTCTTTCATCCATCTTGTTGTAAATTTACCATAGTTAAAAAATCAAATTATAACAGATTCGTTAGAAATTTGTTAATTTTGCAGGGAGTAATGGATGCATAAGCTTAGTAAAAGAATTGGATTTAGCGAAGTGGATGCTGCAGGAGTAGTTTTTTTTGCAAGAGCATTCGAACTATTTCACATGGCTTATGAAGATTTTATGGCAACAATTGGGTTGGATTTGCACAAAATGTTTCTTAAAAAAGGCACTGCTCTACCTGTGGTTCATGCAGAAGCTGATTACAAGAGGTCAATTCAACTCGGTGAAATTGTTACTATTGGTTTAAATGTTCAAAATATCGGAACTCGTTCTTATACACTTGAGTATGAGATAGTTGGTGAAGATAAAACTCTTCGCGTAAAAGGAATAACTAAGCACGTTTATGTTGATTCAAATTTCAAATCTGCAACATTACCAGAAGAAATGAAAAATATTTTACTAACACAAAAAGGAGATAAATAAATGGAAAAGATAGCACAAATAGCAAACGCATCATTTTTCTTTGCATTGGCATTATTGATATTGTCATTCACTTTTAAAGTCTGGAGTGGTAACGATTGTTGTCCAAAGAAATTTCACGGTGGTAAGTGCGGAAAGATGAGAGGTCATCACGATATGATGATGTTTGAAGTTGATGATGGAGATTTCGATATTGCTGAACACTTAAGTGGTTTAGATTTACCAAAAGACATTTTGGAAAAAATCAAAGATGTAATAAAAGATATCGAAATCGAAATTAGCGCGGAAGATGGTGAAGAAGAGGTCAAGGTGATTGTGAAAGCTATCGCAACCGAAGATGATTAAGCTATTGTATAGGTTAATAAAAGGGTTGATTTATCAACCCTTTTTATTTTGTAGCTGTTCATCAATTACAAATTGCTTCGGAATTTTATAATTAGATAATCTTTCTTTGCACCAATCTAACAACTCAGAATCCCGAACAATATACTCAGAATCCCAAACAACATACGCTATGATCTTCTGTCCCCATTTTTCATCTTCGACTCCAACAACTTTTGATGATTTGATAGCTGGATGTGTATTTATTATTTCCTCAACTTCCAAAGGATTTACATTCTCTCCTCCTGTAACAATTAGATCAGTTCGACGGGTATCCAAATACAAAAACCCATCCTTGTCGAACCAACCCAAATCTCCAGAATGATATATTCTTTTACAAGATGATTTATTTAGATAACCCTTCATTACAGTTGGAGAAGAAATTACAATTTCATCATCAATTATTTTGATATCTGTATTTTTAAAGGGCAATCCAACAGATTGTTTTTTTTGTGGATATTTGTTTAAGTAAAACCCCGATACTCCAGAAGTGGTTTCTGTCATCCCATACGTTTTATAAACTGGCAAATTATTGTCAATACAAAATTCTAAAAGTTGGTTGGAAGCACGACCTCCTCCTAGTAAAATGGTACGTAATATTTTTGGAAATGGTTTGCCGTTTCTGTCATCCAATAGTTTCTGCAACATTGTAGGAACTAATGAAATAAGAGTGATGATTTTGTTATCTAATAATTGGTTTATTGTATTTACTTCAAATCCGTCCGCAAGTGTCACAGAAAACCCACAAATTAATGCTCGTATTAGAATTGATAAACCAGCAATATGCTCCATAGGCATACAAATTAGATAATTGTCTTTAGAAGAAAATTGTAGAATTTGGCTCCACGATTTTGCACTTTCGTAGAAATTTTTGTAAGTGAGTTGCACTGCCTTTGGTGTATCAGTCGTGCCCGAAGTAAATATAATTGCACATACATCATCGAACTCGAGATTGATTTTTACTAATTTGACGTTTTTACTCTGTTGTAACTCTTCAGTCAATATTGTTTGTATCTCGAATGGACGAGTCTTTCTTGTCATCTTTTTCGTTGTGATGATGAAGTCTGGTGTAAGATTTTTGAAGGCAATCTCAAGTTCTCGAGGTTTCAACTTTGTTTTAATGGGAGTGAATATTGCTCCGACTTTCAAACAAGCAATAATAGATTTTACTACATCAAAAGGGTTATCAAAAAATATGGCTACTTTGCTGTTTTTCTCAACACCTGATAATATGAGTTGATTAGCATACTGATTAGCAAATTCGTCAACTTCGGAATATGAATATTCTCTTTTTTCTGTTCGAATAAAAATCGTGTGCGGATTTTCAATAACTCGTTGTTTTATCCAATCGAATTTCATTTTATAGTTTTAATTCTTTAATACCAAGTCCTGGCGAACTTGGTAATGTAATAATCCCATTTTTACTTTCGGGGAATGTTGCTACATCGTGAACCAGCAAATGTCCTGTATCCAACCCACAGCATTCTGTAATTTGATTAGCAGAAATCAAGTGACAAATCGCTGCTCTGCCGATTGCTGTTTCTAGTGACGAGGTTACAACGGTGCGAATATTGTGGTGCTTTGCTATTTCAATAATTTTTTGAGTTTCACGGAAACCTCCGCAAACCATAGGTTTAATAATAAATACATCAGAAGATTGCATTTCAATAATTTTCTGTGCTGAAATAAAATCAGTTAGCGATTCATCCACTGCTATGGGAATTTTTGTTTGATGTCGCAGTTCTGCTAAACCATCCAAATCATCTTTTGGTAGTGGTTGCTCAAAATAATCCGTTTTAAAATGTTTAATATCATTACAAAATTGGGATGATTTTTGAAAATCCATTGAGCCGTTTGCATCTAAACGAAATTTTACATCTTCCCCAAATTTCATTTTCAACATTTGGAGTAATTCAATTTCTTCTTCAATTGATTTAATACCAACTTTTATTTTTATTATTGGATCTTTCCAAATATTTGGAGTAACCCCCAAAATAGCATTTACATCTATGAAGTCGTTGGCACCTCTATTCAAATATTTTGCAAAAGGTAGGTTTTCCATTTTTGCGACGATATCTAAAACTGCTGTTTCAAATCCAAATTTTACAGAGGGCGTTTCGTTTGTTTGATTATCGACAATTTCAAATAATTCATTAACCGAGTAATCCGTGGTCGTTTGAGAAATGTCGTTTTTTATATGCTCGATTGCTTCTAAACACTGTTGCTCATTTTCACGACTAAATCCCGGTAGTGGTGCGATTTCACCATATCCAAGAAAGTTGCCAGCTCTTATGGTGACTATAAATCCTTCACGAGAAAAATAAGTTTGTCCTGCTGTTATCATCGGAGAAACAAACGGAATTGAATAGTGTTTAATATCGATTTGCTGTATTACCACAACAAAATTCCAAAAGATAACAATAGAGAGAAAATAAGCATTAATTTAGCTGTTTGGACAAGAACATCGTTGAGTTGTTCGCCAGTTTCAATTGAAATACGAATTATCAATCGAACAGTCAATGGTATTGAAAATATCGGCAGAACAAGTGATAGTTGATTATATCGAAAAGCTAAAATAATTGGAATCAGATAAGCAAATACTAGTAAAACAACATATTCTCCTCTTGCGAATAATTTGCCAAACCGAACTGCGAGTGTTTCCTTCCCTGCTTGTGTATCTGTTTTAATGTCTCGAAGGTTGTTCACTACCAAAATTGCTGTTGACAATGCACCCATTGAAACACCGAGCAATAGTGATGTACTTGATACTGACCCTGTTTGAAGATAATAGGTCCCAGAAACAGCGATAAGTCCAAAAAATGCAAACACAAAAGCATCACCCCAACCGTGGTAACCAAGTGGATAAGGTCCACCGGTATATAAAATTCCCACGATAATCGAAGCTGTACCGATTATAATAATAGGTAACCCTCCAACATACACAAGATAGCAACCGATTAACAATGCACATACAAAAGTAATTACCATTCCAATTTTAACTTGTGTTGGTGTAAGTAAACCAGATTGCGTAACTCTTTTTGGACCAAGCCGATTTTGATTATCTGCACCTTTTAAAAAATCAAATACATCATTCGCAAGGTTAGAACCAATTTGTAACAATACAGCTGCCAACAAAGTTGCAATAGCAACTAATACATTTAACTGATTATCGTGATACGCTAAAGAAAGCCCTAAAATAACCGGAGATATTGTTGCTGGAAGGGTTTTAATTCGGACTGCCAATATCCAAGGATTATTTTTGTTCTGTTTAGGAAAATTTGTTTTAATATTATCCTGCATATATTAACCAGTGCTCAGTGATGCTAACTTCTTATATTGAATTACCATTTTTCTTTACTTTCTCAAAAGTTTCTAAAATATGTTGTTATGGTAATCTAGGGAATTTATCAAAATCTGGTTTTCTTTTTTCTTTAAATGCGTCTCTTCCTTCTTGTGCTTCTTCAGTCATATAAAACATTAGAGTTGCATCACCTGCTAATTGTTGAAGCCCAGCTTGACCGTCGCAATCAGCATTCATTGCTGCTTTTAAGACTCTGATAGCCATCGGTGAATTTGCTAATATTTCCCTTGACCATTGCACTGTTTCTTCTTCGAGTTTTTTATATGGAACTACTGCATTAATCAAACCCCAATCGAGTGCGGTTTTAGCATCATAAAATCTACACAAATACCATATTTCTCTAGCTCGCTTTTGCCCAATAATTCGAGCCATATATGATGAACCCCAACCACCATCAAATGAACCCACTTTTGGGCCAGTTTGACCAAATTTAGCATTATCAGAAGCAATTGTTAAATCACACATCATGTGAAGAACATGTCCACCACCTACCGCATACCCAGCTACCATTGCAATTACAGGTTTCGGAATAGTTCTGATTTGTCGTTGCACATCTAATATGTTTAATCGTGGGACGCTGTCTTTGCCTACATAACCTGCATCTCCTCTAATTTTTTGGTCGCCACCTGAACAGAATGCTTTTTCTCCTTCTCCTGTTAAAATTACTACTCCTACATTTTGATCTTCCCGAGCTAGTTCAAATGCTTCTTTTAATTCAAAGACTGTTTGTGGACGAAAGGCGTTTCTCACTTCAGGTCTGTTGATGGTTATCTTCGCGATACCTTCAGCTTCATTTTTGCCAAGTTCATATTTGATATCTTTAAATAGTTTTTCTGATTTCCATTGAATGTTCATAATTTCTCCTTATGCTACGAGTTCAACTAGTTTTGCTAATTTCTTGTAATTAGTTGTAATACTTTTAAGTTTATGTATAAAATTACAACGATATTGGTTGTACAAGCACGCATAGAATCAAAAATAAAAAGGGCTGATTAATCAGCCCTTTAGTATCTTTGAGTGATAGTTTTTTACTCCTCTTGTTTGATGAATGCGTTTCCGTCCCATTTAAATCCACCGTAATCGAATCCTTCAAACTGGTCTAAAGTAGTAACATTGTTTTCTGCCATATATCGGATAAATTTTCCTTTTACAGCTTTCCCATAATGTCCCGCGGCGGTTTTCTTGCCTTTTGCCATAACTAAAAATTCAATCGTTTTAACATTATCTCCAGCATTGTATGCTCTTCTATGAACTTGTGGAAGTAGGTCAATAATCAAATCCTCATCTTTCAAAGCATCTGTTAGAACAGGATTCCAATGATATTGTAAAGATAACAAATTCATCTTCAGTTTGTAATCGGGAATTAATGTCTTGGGAGTAACAATTCCAAACAAACCACTGATAATTTGGACATATTTTTCCATGTAATCTTTTGCTTTTTCAGACATTGTTAGCCATTCGAGGTGTTCATAAACAACGCCGGTATATCTTTCTATAGCATACCAACATCTGCTGTGCATTGCATCCTGATTTTGGCGATGAAACTTTAGTGCTTTTTCCTTAGATGTTCCATAAACTGAACGCAAATCCTCTTCATCCATCAAGCTTAGTAGTCGAATAACTTGATTAACTTCTTTAGTAAATCGAAAATTTGTTTCTTCAAAACGGATATCCTTTGGTTTTTTTATTCTGTGTTTTCCTTCGCTTGGTGGTATTAATATAATCATAATATTTCCTAATTCTCGTTTGTAATCAGTGAATCTGAAATTTCAGGTGCAGGAGGTTCCTTCCCCCAAAACGATTCTGTTGTGCCAAGATGGTGAATTATTGATGAACTAGTAAGATAAACTTCTGGAGATTTTCTTACTCTCACATAATTGTGGCTCCAATCCGTTTTAGATCTTCCAAAAACAAAATATCCGAGAGTTTGGTCGTCATTACTAATTAGGGCTAAATGAGTCCCTAACGAATCATCCACAGAATATTTATACCATTTATCTGGATTTTCTGAAACTTTTGTGGTTTTTTCAGTAGCAAACACAATCTCAAAAAGGTCCGTGATTTTGTTCTCTCTGACAATTAGAGAATCGTTGCCGGCAATTGACCAACTACTATCTGCAAATTCTAATTGAATCGCATCATTCTCTTTTTGAATCAATACTTTCTGAATTTGATCTGTATTTCCGCTAAATATCAGTGAATCTGAAATTTCAGGTGCAGGAGGTTCCTTCCCCCAAAACGATTCTGTTGTGCCAAGATGGTGAATTATTGATGAACTAGTAAGATAAACTTCTGGAGATTTTCTTACTCTCACATAATTGTGGCTCCAATCCGTTTTAGATCTTCCAAAAACAAAATATCCGAGAGTTTGGTCGTCATTACTAATTAGGGCTAAATGAGTCCCTAACGAATCATCCACAGAATATTTATACCATTTATCTGGATTTTCTGAAACTTTTGTGGTTTTTTCAGTAGCAAACACAATCTCAAAAAGGTCCGTGATTTTGTTCTCTCTGACAATTAGAGAATCGTTGCCGGCAATTGACCAACTACTATCTGCAAATTCTAATTGAATCGCATCATTCTCTTTTTGAATCAATACTTTCTGAATTTGATCTGTATTTCCGCTAAATATCAGTGATGAAGTTGATTCATGTTTTCTTTGTATATAACGATTTAGAAAAAAAGCTCCAATCAATAGTACTAAGATAATCCCGATAGTTTTATTTTTATTCATAAATTTCTCCTAATATTTTTGCTCTATTAGATTCTTTTCTGATTCTTAAAACTCCTAAACCAACAATCAATAGAGACGGAAGCAAGATGTTTATCCATTTCAGTTTTGACTTTGAACCATCTTCAATTGTTTCTAGTGGGCGAGTGGTAATTTCTCGAGAGCGTAAAGAAATCAGATCACTATCACCCATCAAATAATCAACGGTGTTCATTACAAAAACTGAGTTTTCTGAAATTGAACCACTACCATCATCAGACAAAAATTTACTATCAGAAACCAAAACTATTTGACTTAATCCTGTTGAACCTGTTGCTTCTACTGTTGCTAATACTGCAACAGCTTTTCCTTTATCGGTCAAGTTATTCATTATAGGATTCATTTTTGGTTCATAACTTAGGTTGTAATATCCCGACATAGTAGCCGAATTATCCGATGTGTAAAATAATGGCGTAATATTTACATCGACACCCGTTTCAATTGAATCTGGTATAATAGAGTTTTCAATAGCAATTTCACTTGGGAATAAGATTCTAATTTGTTCTAAGCCATTAACAATTAGGTGGTCACCAAAGTTTTGAATCAAAGGGAAAAATGGGTAGTTTACTGCTGAGTTCATTTTGAAAAATCCTACATTTTGGCTAACTGTTACCTGTCCACATTGTTTATCAAGAATGATGTTATCTTCAAGTTTTATTCCAAATTCTTCAAGTATTCCAAAGAAATTAGATTGAATTATATTTCCTTGAAGTGTTTGCAGGTCTGCTTTAACTTTACTTTGAGTAACAAAAAGGTTTCCACCGTTTGAAACAAACTTTTTCAAATTACTGATTTCATTTTCCGAAACTGAGTCCTCAACACCATTAACTAAAAGCAACGAGATATCATCGGGAATTTCTTCATCCAATTTAATATTCTTAACATTATACGACTGCTGGAGCAATTGCGTAATATTTTCATTCTTCATATTCTGACCATAGAATTTTGCAAACGCAAGTGTTCTCTTTTTGTTGTCCACCATTTTCTTTATTTTAGTAGTTATATCGTATTCCAATCCGGTGGTAGTTTGAATTACTGGAATTGCTTCTCTTAGGTCCTCATAAATGAAAACCATCCCCATATATACTTTCTTAATTTCAAGTTTATCATTTTCAACTACTTGTAGTTGGACAGGTTGAATTCCGTATTTTTGTGCTTCGGATTCTAAGTCCTCGTTGCTTTCAGGTTTGTAAAATTCAAAGTGAATATTACCACGCGAAAATGCTTCATATTCTTCTAAAATATCTTGTAAGTATCTTCGATTATTTCCATACTTATCAGGTAAATCTTCAGAAAAATATACTTTCATAGTCAATAAATCATCAATTTTATCAACAACCAATTTACTTGAATCCGAAAGCGAATACATTTTGTTGTCAGTTAAATCGATGCGGAAAAATAGATTTCTAAACAATACATTTACCACAACAACCAACACAACAAGAATTGCAAAATACACTAAAAATGATTTTTTATTTGTAACAGTCATTTCAACTTACCTCCACTTTCTGGTGTCAAGAAATCTAATTGTCATAATCAAAAAGAATGCTATCATTGACCCAAAATACACTAGGTTTCTTGAGTCAATAACTCCTCTGGAAATGTTGGAAAAATGGAAATCCACACTCATATATTGAATAATTCCACTTATTGAAACCGGTACAAATATCAAAAGTTTGTCCATTAAAAAGAAAACAATGATAATCGCGATTCCAATGATGAAGCCTACTACTTGATTGTCAGTAACACTACTGGCAAATGTACCTATAGATGCATAAAATCCACCAACCAATAGTAATCCAAGATAGCCACAAATTACAGCACCATAATCAACATTTGTGCCAACTCCCATTAAGGTGAAAAAGTGAATTAGTGTAAAAAGCAACCCTACAGAAATAAGCGTAAGAACAGCAAAATATTTACCTAAAACAAATTCGTGATCTTTTATTGGTAGCGTGGAGATAACTTCCATTGTTCCCTGATTTTTCTCTTTTGCTATCACCCCCATTGCTACTGCGGGAATAAAAAATAGATACACAAGAGGAACTATACTAAAGAGTGCGCGCATATCAGATTGGTTTATCAAGAAAAAGGTGTTCGTGAAGAAATAGCCATTGATCAATGCAAATATAACCAAAAAGATATAAGCCATTGGGCTATTGAAATACGATTTCAATTCCCTAGAAAATATTCCTTGTATATTACGCATTTCCACCTCCTTCAATTGTTAGTGTTCTGAACACATCTTCAAGTTGAACCTTATGGGTGGTCATTTCGAGTAATGTCCATTTTTCAGATACTGCGTGATTAAACACCATCTCTCTGGGATCAATTTTTTTATCATATTCAATTGAAATAATTTGTTTGTCTTTGTTTTTATTTACATTGGTAATTTGAATGCCACTTTCTTTTTCTGTCAGCTTCACAATACTGTCGTCAGTTGCGTTTATAGCCTCAATTGTCAGTTGAGCTTGACCTCTGAAATTGTGCATCAATTCTTCATGAGTTCCATCTGCGACTAAATGACCTTCATGAATAATAACTATTCTATCAACAGTAGCTTCAATCTCTTGAAGAATGTGACTTGAAATAATCACTATTTTTTCTTGACCTACTTTTTTAATCAGTTCTCTAATTTCAACTATTTGGTTTGGGTCAAGTCCAGATACAGGTTCGTCTAATATCAACACTTTTGGGTCGTGGATCATAGCCATTGCTAAACCAACTCGTTGTTTGTATCCTTTAGAGCATTCTCCAATTTGTTTATGAATAACTCCCTTAAGTCCGCATTGTTCTATCACCATTGCTAAAGCACTTTTGAATTTTTTTCCTTCAATTCCCCTAACCTTTGCAATAAACTCAAGGAAATCATAGACTTTCATATCTAAATAGAGTGGGTTGTTCTCTGGCAAATATCCTACTTCTCTTCGAATTTCAATCGAATCTTCTAAAATATTTTTCTCACCAAAATGAACATTGCCAGCTGTTGGAGATAAAAAACCTGTCATCACTTTGAGTGTAGTGGATTTGCCTGCACCATTTGCTCCAAGAAATCCTAGGATTTCACCATCTTTTACTTCAAAATTAATTCCTTGGACAGCTTTTACATCACCATAATGCTTGACCAAGTTTTCTATTTTTATCAAACTAAACTCCTCCTGTTATTTTTTTTAGCATAAACATAATTCGCATAAATGTTCCCTAAAAACGGGGCTAAATTTACAAAGCATTATATATTAATTACAGAATTAAAGAGAATATTCTGTTTTAGGAAAGAAGTCTTCTTGTGGTGTTGTAACAATTAGGTAATATACTATTTAGCAGATTCTGGGTAATTGCTCTCCGCTAAACATTTCTACTATTCGAGTTGCTCCTATTGAACTTTTCAGAGTAACTAATCCGTCTTTTCTTGAAGACACATTCCCAATTAATGTTGCATTGTTACTTACTGAAAATGATTTCATGATTTCAACGGTTTTTTCTGCATCTTCAGGGGAAACAAAAACAATAAACCTACCTTCATTTGCTACATACATAGGATCAAAACCGAGTATTTCGCAAGCACCCTGTACTGTTGGGTTTACAGGAATATTTCGCTCCTCAATATTTATGTTAAATTTTGAAGCTGTAGATATTTCCACCAAAGCACTTGCAAGCCCACCCCTTGTTAGGTCACGAAGACAATGCACGCCAATCTTTTCATCGATAATTTTCATTACAACCTTGGATACATCAGCACAATCACTTTCGATAGTGGATTCAAACGATAGTCCTTCTCTCTCTGCCATAATTGCTATTCCATGTCGTCCAATGTCTCCACTTACTATAATCGCATCTCCTGTTTTAATCTGATTTGGAGAAATATTTACATCTTTATCAACAATACCAATACCTGCTGTATTTATGAAAATTCCATCTCCCTTTCCTTTATCTACTACCTTTGTGTCACCAGTAATAAATTGGACTCCAGATTCTTTTGCAGTTTCTTGCATGGTTTGCACAATTTCCCAAAGATTTTCCATTGGTAGTCCTTCTTCAAGAATAACACCAGCAGAAAGATATAGTGGTTTTGCTCCGCACATTGCCAAATCGTTTACAGTTCCATTGACTGCAAGGTTTCCGATGTTTCCCCCTGGGAAGAATATTGGATTAACAACATACGAATCAGTAGTAAATGCCATTTTTGTTCCGTTAATTTCGAAAACTGCTCCGTCGTGTTGTTGATTTAGCATAGGGTTATCAAATGCATCTAAAAATACATTACCGATAAGTTGGTGCATTAATTTTCCACCACTTCCATGTGCTAACAGAACATTCGGATATTGATCAATTGGCAGTGGGCACGAATATTTGAAATCTATAGTTTTACTCATTATTGCTCCAATTTTAATTGGTTTTTATGTTTCTATATCTGTAATATGCAGAACAAGCACCTTCGGTTGAAACCATAGTAGCCCCAAGTGGGTGTTCAGGTGTACAAGATTTTCCAAATGCAGTACACTCGTTAGGCTTATTTACTCCTTGAAGTACTAGCCCTGCTATGCAATCTGATGGCTCTTCTGCGGTATGTTTGTCAACTCCAAATTTTGTTTCAGCATCAAAATCTGCATACTCTTTTGTCAGACCAAAGCCACTTCCTGGGATTTCACCAATTCCTCGCCATTTTCTCGGCTTGATGTTAAAAACCTCTGATATAATTTTCTGAGCGTTTTTGTTACCTTGTGAAGATACTGATCTGCTATATTGGTTTATTACATCAGACTTGCCGGCTTCTAGCTGTTTTATACACTGATAAATTCCATCAATAATATCAATCGGCTCAAATCCAGTAACAATAAATGGGACTTTATATTTTTCTGCAATAGGAATATATTCTTGGTATCCCATTACTGTACAAACATGTCCTGCAGCCAAAAATCCCTGAACTTTGTTGACAGGTGAAGACAGAATTACCTCAACAGCCGGGGGTACAAGAACATGAGAAACAAGTAATGAAAAGTTTTGTAATCCCAGTTTCTTCGCTTGGTGTGCTGCCATTGCATTTCCTGGTGCAGTTGTCTCAAATCCTACTGCAAAAAACACAATCTCTTTATCAGGATTCTCTTGAGCAATTTTCACTGCTCCAAGTGGTGAATATACAACTCTAACATCACCACCTTCAGCTTTGACAGATAGTAAATCTTTGTCTGAACCAGGAACTCGTAGCATATCACCAAATGATGTAAAAATTACATCTTGTCTAGATGCAATTGAAATTGCCTTATCTAATTGCTCGAGCGGTGTTACGCAAACTGGGCAACCAGGGCCGTGTACCAAATTGATTTTTTGGGGGAGCATTTCCTGAATTCCATATTTCATTATTGAATGAGTTTGCCCTCCACATATTTCCATAATATTCCATTCCTTTGTAGCTATATTATGAATTTTATCAAGATATTGTTTTGCAATTTCTGGGTTTCTAAACTCGTTAAGATATTTCATGATTAGCCCTGTTCCGTAAATGATGTATCTTTATTAATTTCTTCCAACATTCTGTCCCATTCTTGAAAAGTTTTTCCTGCTTCTTCTTCATTTAACACACTAATTGCAAATCCTGCATGAACAATGCAGTATTCTCCAACTTTTGCTTCTGGTGTATATTCTAAACAAGCTTTACTTACCGTTCCGGCATAATCAATTTTACCCATTTTTAATCCATTTTCATCATAAATTTCTATGACTTTCCCCGGAATTGCTAAACACATAGTTTGCTCCTTTTCAGTTTAAGAGATTTTTTTTAAATTTTGTTTAATCCAATCAATCCAATTTACCATTCCGTCTTCTGTTTTGGCAGATAATTCAAAAGTTTTAATTTTTGGATTTAATTGTTTGGTATAAGATTTTGACTTTTCTATATCAAAATCCACATAGGGAAGTAAGTCGGTTTTGTTAAAAACAACAATATCAGCAGCGTGGAACATATGAGGATATTTTAGAGGTTTATCATCTCCCTCGGTAACACTTAAAATAACTACTTTGAAATGCTCGCCCAAGTTAAACATTGAAGGGCAAACAAGATTTCCAACATTTTCAATCATTAATAGTGAGTTTGGTTTGATATCGATTTCTTCAATGGCATGTGAAATTTGATGTGCATCAAGATGGCAACCTGCACCTGTGTTTATCTGTAACGCATTTGCGCCCGCAGTGCGAATTCTATCAGCATCAAGTTCTGTTTGTTGATCACCCTCAATTACAGAAACAGCAACATGTTTATCCAAAAGTTGAATTGTTTTTTCTAGCAACGTAGTTTTGCCTGAACCAGGTGAGCTAAGTAAATTAATGGTAAGTATCTGATTTTTTTCAAAATATTGGCGATTTTGTTGAGCATATTTCTCGTTTGAGCTCATTACATCTTCGTGCAATTCTAACAATCTCTTATCGTGTTCATTGTGAGAATGGGTGTTTGGCGTATTACATCCACAAGTATCACACATCTTCTACCTCTACTGATTTAATTTTAAGTTCATTGCCTTGCACAATTTCCGTCGCGGGATTTTGACAGCTCGGACAAACAGCATAAAGTGCATCCATTGAAAATTGTTTGTTACAATCGTTGCAAAAACCTTTTGCGTTAATACTTTCTATTTTCAAAACAGCGTTTTTAATTAATGGATCTTGCCTGATAGTGTCGAAACAAAATTGCAAGGAATCTGACAACAAACATGTTAGTTTTCCTACTTGAAGGTGTATTTCGGTAATTTTAACCTGCTCGTCCTTAAACCTTAACTTCAGGCTGTTAATTATACTGTTAGCTATGGATAATTCGTGCATAAATATATCGTTTTCAGATATGTAAATTTACAAGTGTTTTTTTGTGAAGTAAAACTATAATCAGACTTTTAGGTCGGCTTTTATTAAATAGTTGAAATTACAATATTCACAAGAGGTGTGTGTTTAGTTTGCTTTTTATCTGATGGGTGTGCTAAATTTATCCAGTTCTTATGAAAGTGATAAATAAAATATACTATTGATGGAGATCTTACGCGCCAATTTTATGTCCTCTAACCACACAATTATTACAAAAAACAAGCCAAAATTGTTGGAACAAGTTTCAGTTGAGGTTCAAACCAGACATTATAGCAGACGAACTGAGAATACCTATCGTAATTGGATTAAACAATTTGTTTTATTTCATGGGAAAAAACATCCAAAACAAATGGGAGAGGGTGAAGTTAATCAGTTTTTATCTTATTTAGCTACACAGAGAAATGTATCAGCTTCTACTCAAAACCAGGCATTGAGTGCAATTTTATTTTTGTATAAAAATGTTCTCCATAAAGAACTCGGTGATTTTGGGAATGTAATTCGGGCTAAACGAAGCAGAAAAATACCAGTCGTATTTACAAAAGATGAAGTTAAAAGAATATTAACTCTTATTTCGGGCGAAAAACAATTGATGGCTACTCTCCTGTATAG
>CAZSJY010000002.1:0-61766 GCA_964607375.1 uncultured bacterium | reverse complement strand
ATCATAACTACTTTGTGACCACTTTCTACTAGAGCTTTTGACAAATAATAAGAACGAGTGCCACCTGGTTCGTTTGGAGTATTAAAATATTGATGGAGGTAGAGTATTTTCATAATTTTATTTATTATACTCTACATTTTTTAGCATTATTAGTATCAACAACAAGTAAAATAAGTAAACTGAGGATGAAATTATCGCAGCACTGAAATCACCATATATTGGTATAAATACGAACGAAAGGATGACTAATAAAACAGCACTTATTACAGAAGATATCATCGTTAATCTTTGTAATTGATTCCCGAGAATATACGATTCTACAATATTCAATATTCCCAAACACAACACACCAAATAAGAGAATTCTAAAAAGGGGTACTGCCCCTAAATAACTGTTATCAAAAAACTTGCTAATTACGATAGGATAAACAAAGTAACTAATAATCACAACAACCAAAAACACTATCAAGAACTTTGGTATAATATTACTGAATAATTCCCTTTTGTCTCCTTTGTAACCAGAAAATTTAGGAAATAATAATGTAAATCCCGAACGAGGAATATAAAGCAATACTTCAGCAGATTGTACTGCTAAAGCGAAAGCACCCAATGCTGATGAACTATAATAGTGTTTAATTAATAAATAAACGAAGCGGAAGTTTATTTGATTAAAAAAATCTCTAATGTACAGTGGAATACCATATCTTATTTGACTCAACAAGTCAGAAATAGAAATTCGAATTTTCCACTTGTTTTTGTTTAAAAGATGAACTAAAACAAAAATTAGAATAAATAATTTTGACAAGGATAATGAAATCACAGCAGTTGTGATTGTTAATTTTTGAAAAGTATACAATATCCCAATTAATATACTATTTATAACCCATCCAAAGGAAAAAGATAAATAGTATAACCGAAAATTCTCTAGTCCATTAACTATATCTGTTAGAAAACGATGCAAAATTAAAATTGGTATTGTAAATCCTACTATTATCATCAATATGTTGGATACATCTTGAAACATTGTATTAAATAATGAAGGTATAAACTGAATAATGATTCCAATAAATAACCCTAAAACACCTGATATTAATATTGAGCTACCGATTATTTTTGATAACTCTATCTCTTCTTTGGCAAGATGGTAAATATTAGAATACCCAACGCCTAAATTACCAATAAGAGCTGTAATTAGTAGAATGGAAATCAGAAACGAATAGATTCCATAGTTAGATATCCCAAGTGAATTTGATAAAATATAAATCGTGAATAATCGAGCAAGTATCACAGTTACCCGACTTCCAAAAACATAATTAATATTGCTTACAACTTTATTCATTAACGATTCTATTATTTAGTTCTTTTCCTAAAATAGTACTTAAAATGATGAAAACAAACATAAATCTAGCATCCATCAAATCTCCACTTACTAACTGATTCAAAAACATAAAAAGAGACAATGAAATTAGTATTTTATTATAGTTAATCATATTGTTAGAACCAGTTATTCCGTACTTTAGGAAAGTTCTAATTGATCTAGCAAAGAAAAATAATCCACTACAAAATAACAATATTCCGATAAGTCCTAATTCAGATAATATCTCAAGAAATATGTTGTGTGGGTATGTAAACCTACTACTTACTTCAACAAAATCACCCAAACCAATCCCTATTAAAGGACTCGCGTGAAATATCTCAACTGAATCTCTAAAATGTTGAAAGCGTGTACCGTAACTTCCATAAGAGACATCATCAAAAGGATTCAGAAAATATCTCTCGGATAAATTAAATAATATCATTATTGAAATTACTAAAGCAAATACAATAATTGTAACTGATAGGTTTTTTACAAATGATCTTTTTTGATTAAATACAATTAGAAGTAAACCAAATACTAAAATTAAACTTAATAATGGTCCTTTTGATAATGTGCTAATTTGAGCAACAAATAATCCGAAAAATAATAAGATGATTACTATCCTCGGTAATTTTTCTTTAATGTTTCTATAAAATACAGATACAATCAGAATAGTTGAGCCAATTATCCTTGCAAATACATTTGGTCCCCCTCCCAATACTGCAAGTCGTTGATCAGGTAGCCCTTGGGTTAAAGAAAACAAACCTATGAATGCCATTCCCGTACCAATCAATGCAAAAAAAAGAATGAAATTTCTAATAATAATCGTGCCATAATATTGAAATCTAATAACTAGAAACATAGCACTTGTTAGTGATATAAATACTATCGAGATTATTTTATCAAAAGCGTATTCTATATTGTTGGAATGAAACAGGAAGCTGTAGCATAACCAAATAATCAACAAAATATAAACTGATACTCCAGAAAATTTAACTTGGTTAAAACCCTTGTGAAATTTAACTGCCCAAAAAAAGTGAAATAATAGTATTGCAAAATTAATTTGATTTAGACTAAAACAATCGAATAAACCTAACCTAGGTTCAAAATGAAGCCTACCAATGAATAAGAATAAAATTACATTCAATTCAGGAAATGATAAACAAATCAAAATGTACAATGGAAGAATTAGAAAATAATATTGTTCTAACATTCTATTGAATCAATAAATATGGAATTTTATGCAATATTTAATTTGTAAGCAAATCAATTTTGTTTTTGAATAATACAATTGCAACTGAAATGAATATAGAGCAGAGAAGAGATATAAAGACAATAAAACTTCTTCTCGGTTTAGTTTTCTCAACAGCTGCTTCTCCTTTGTCAAGAATATTGATCACAGGTGCTTCTTTTAACTCTTCTATTTTTGCTAATTCATGTTGCTGTCGAAGAGTTATGTATACCTGTTGGTTCACTTCAACATTTCTCATAAGTCGTCCTCTGTCGAGTTGTAAATCAGGTGTATCCAAAGCCATTGGATGTTTCTTTCTAAACTCAGTCAAGGCTACTTCTGAATCAGATAACTCACCTTTTGAGCTTACCATACGATTCTCAATAAACTGTCGATGTTCCGTTGATTTTGCAAACATTTCTTCACTGACATAATTCTTAATATATTCAGCAATAAAGTTCACTATATCTGCAGATAACTGAGGTTCCTCTGATAAAACGGATATAACAATTAATCCGGAATCCTCTTCTTTAACTGAAATCAATTCGCCAATAGTTTCTATAGCTGACTCTAAGTAAGCTTGATGAGGATCAGTTTTCTCTGAGGGTGTAAATAAACCTGAAAGAAATCCTCTTAAACTAAATCCTGTTGTATCATCAATTTCCCAGTAAGTAATCAAATTTACAGAATCATCAAATTTTTGAGAATTCCATTTGTTTAGAATTACAGCTTTTTTCAAAACTCTACTATTTACAATATCAGGAATATTAAACGAAGTTTGGTTCTGCCCTCCAATGTTAATCCCAAATGTAGATGCAATACCTTGTAGATCTCCAATAGAACTATTATTATTTCCTTCAACTATTGGATATATTGATACATACGAACTATAGAATGGTGTAGCCAATAAACTATAAATAATTGCAAGGATTGTAAATATTGCTGAAAAAGAAATGACAAACTTTTTCTTTTTCCAAAGTAATTGAAAAATATCATATAAATCAATTTCACTAGTTTGAGTTTTTTTAATTTCGCTCATAATAATCCCATATTTTTTTGTTATTTTGGTTTCGTATTCCAGTCTTAATGTCTTATCTAGTGCTATTTCCCAATCGCGCTTTGTATAACTAAATAGATTGTAGCAATTTGCCCTACAACACTTGTGATTTCTTTAAATCGTGTCCATTTGTTATATTCTAATTTTTCAGCAATAAAAATAATATCTCCGTTTTCAATTTGTACATTTTTCGAAATTGGAACCCTTTGGCCTGAACTTACCTTTATAATGTATCTATCTCTAGTAGAGTTTTGTGTTAAACCCCCAGCTAATGTAATATAATCATCTACGGAAAGGTTATTGTAGTAGGGATATCTTCCAGGATGAAGTACTGCACCCAAAACTTCAATATATTCAACGATTCGAGGAATTGTAATAACATCACCAGCGTTAATCACAAAATCCAAAATCGATTGAGTGTAATCTAAACTTGAAGAACTTATCAATCCTTTTGTAATACCTGATCTAGCTTTAATATACGCTTTTTCAGCATCACTTCTATTCTCATCTAAAATTAGTAATATCCTGTTGAGTTCCGGATCAGATATCTTTGCAATTTCTTCATTATTAACAATCACCTTATTTATATCTGCTTTTAGGGCATAACCACCACATTTATCCAAAATTTCTCTTATTGTTATCTTTCCAGGTTCAATACTATAATCACCTGGATATTTAACTTCCCCGACAATTGTAACAATATCTTGTCGTTTATAGTCTTTTTTCTTTCTGATAATTATATGGTCAGAAGGATTAGTAATGATTTGCTTAGAATCCAAAACACTGTTGATAAGAATAGTTTCTTTGAGTATATCGTCAACAAATCGTGTGATTTCTGTTTTGTTAGAGTCAGCATCAACAGTAAAACCACCTGCTAATTGAATCAAATCGTATACAGTTTCATCATCAACATATTCATATTGTCCTGGAATTCCAACACCACCAAACAATCCTATTGTTTCGTTTAATAATTGTATTTCTATTACATCACCTTCGAGTACATTTGGATTTAACTCTTCTAAGCCAAGCATATTATATTTTACAAGATCAATAAGGTATTTTTCAGTTTTTCTATGTAAAATAATATTTCTTCTAGATATCGGTATTTTTAGACTATCCTCAGCTGATATTGTTACAGAATCTGTTCCAATCTCTTCTAATATGTCAGAAACTCTCGATAAAGGATTAACAACATAGAATCCTGGTGATTCAATAGTACCAATGACTAACACCTTAAAACGACGGATATTTGTAAGAGTCAAATATATTGATGCACTTTTGTATTTTTCTAAACATGTAGTTTTGATTTTCTTGATGGCATTTTTCAAAGTTAGCTTGTCAACATTAATTGTGCCTACCGCAGGAATCAGTACTTCCCCTACTGGAGAGATGGTTAACGCTTTAGTAACTACACCATCAGAAGCAACCATATTAAACAACAATTCATCACCAGGTCCTACAATATAAGTATCAGGATTAATTGTTCTATCAAGATAAATATTATCATCTTTTGTATCTCGTGGAAATGTATTTTGTGATAATAACACAGGAGTTTCAGTAGATATTTCTGGTTTTACATTAAATCCTTGATATTGCCCATAAACAAACATAGGAACTAGAAACAGTAATAAATATTTGGATTTCAATTTGTTTTTCCTCCACCTAAAATGTAATAACTTCCTAAAATTTTGTAATTTCTTAGAGTATTTCTTGTATCAACTATAACATTTGCATTCTTAGCAATCATTGTTCTATCAAATTCATCGTGATCTGTAGTGATCACAACACAATCATATTCTGATATTGAATTTGAATCAATACTTCTGTTTACTAATTGTGTGCCGTTAAATTGAATTTTATCTACGAATGGATCTGAATATTCTATTTCAGGTTCTCCTATTTCTGATAATAACTCCATTACTCTAATTGCAGGAGAATTTCTGATATCATCTACGCCTTTTTTGAAAGCCACCCCTAAGAACAATATTTTACTTTCTTTTACTGCTTTCCCATTTTCAGACAAAGCCCTCAATATCAAATCACGTACATAATGAGGCATGTCTTCGTTAGTTTTTGCTGCCAATTCAATGAATTGTGAATGGAAATCAAATCCTTTAGCACGCCAAGACAGATAATATGGATCCACCAAAATACAATGTCCACCAATTCCTGGTCCAGGTTTAAAAGGCATAAATCCAAATGGTTTTGATGCAGCCGCGTCAACAACCTCCCAAATATCAATATCACCCATTCTGTCACACATTTGAGCCATTTCATTTATCAGAGCAATATTGACACTTCTGAAAATATTTTCGAGAAGTTTTTCCATCTCAGCTACTTTTGCATTAGAAACTTTGTAAACATTTGGTAATGCTTGTTTAAGAACAATTTCTGCTAAATCACCCGATTGTTTTGATACTCCACCGACTACAATTGGAGTTGTATCAGAAGTCCAAGTAGTATTACCTGGATCAATTCTTTCAGGAGAAAAGGCTAAATAGAAATCTTTATCCAACTCATAACCTGCTGACTCTAAAATAGGTAAAACTAACTCTTCTGTTGTACCAGGATATGTTGTGCTTCTCAAAATTATGATTTTTCCTTTTCTCATCGCCTCAACGACAGTCTCTGTTGCAGAAATCATATATTGTGTGTTAGGAGCTCTGTTTTTTGTTATCGGTGTGGGTACGCAAATAAAAATTACATCTGTCTTGATTAGGTCTTTTTTCTTTGTTGTAGCAGTTAACAATCCTTCATCCACTGCATTTTTCAACACATCATCATTAACATCACCAATATAATTTTCACCACTATTTATAGAGTTAACTTTTTCCACACTAACATCATAACCAATCACTTTAAATCCTTTTTGGGTGAAGGTTGTTGCAAAAGGTAATCCAACATATCCTAAGCCGATAATTCCTATTATCGCTCTTTTTGATTCAAATTTCTTTTCAATAGTATTTATCATTTTTTCCTTTTTTTCTTATATACTTCAGCATCTCTCAAATTTGGTAGATTCAAATCTCTGTCCGATATATCGGATTTTCAATTGGCCAATTAATCCCAATTTCTTGTTCATTCCAAATAATACCTCTATCAAATTCAGAACGATATACTTCTGAACAATTATATGTAATCTCTGTTTGATCAGATAATACACAGTATCCGTGTGCAAAACCAGGTGGAATATACAGTTGTTTTTTGTTTTCATCTGATAGAATTTCACCAACCCATTTTCCAAAATTCGGAGAGCTTTTTCGAATATCAACTGCTACATCAAAAATCTTACCCTTCAAAACTCTTATAAGTTTGCCCTGAGGAAAATTTAATTGATAATGTAATCCCCTCAAAACCCCATAAGTTGACATTGCTTGATTATTCTGTACAAATCTAGTAGAAATCCCACCTTCAAGAAATTTATCTTTTCGATAGGTTTCCATGAAATATCCCCTAGAATCTTTATGAACAACCGGTTCGATGATAATCACATCTGAAATTGAAGTTGGTGTAAATTTCATCGTTTCATCAAATTGTTAAGATAATCTTTATAAGTATTTTCAGGAGTATTTTCAAGTAAATCAATAAATTCGTCTTTGGAAATAAAATTTTGGAAGAGAGCAATTTCTTCGATACAGCCAATTTTCAGTCCTTGACGCGCTTCAATTGTTTCGATAAACGCTCCTGCTTCCATTAAACTCTTATGTGTTCCAGTATCTAACCACGCTACTCCACGACCTAATATTTCAACATTAAGTTTACCATTATTCAAATATTCGGAATTTACATCTGTAATTTCCAACTCTCCTCTTGAAGAAGGAGAAATACTCTTTGCAACACTAACAACTTTGTTATCGTAAATATACAGTCCTGGAACAGCATAATTGGACTTCGGCGAGTTAGGCTTCTCTTCGATACTTATCACTTTTCCTTCAGAATCGAATTCTACTACACCATATCTTTCAGGATCATTTACCCAATATCCAAAAACAGTTGCTCCATCAAAATTGTTTAATTTCGATTTTAGTCTGTCTAAATATCCGTGTCCATAAAACAGATTATCACCTAAAATCAAAGTAACTGAATCATCTCCAATAAACTCTTCACCGATAATGAAAGCTTGTGCAATCCCTTTGGGTTCAGGTTGGATTGCATATTGAAAATTCATTCCAAGTCGCACTCCGTCGCCAAGTAATTGTTTAAATCTTGGAGTATCTTCAGGAGTCGAAATGATTAAAACTTCTTTGATTCCCATCAACATCAATGTAGAGAGTGGATAGTAAATCATAGGTTTGTCATATACCGGCATTAACTGTTTGCTAGCAACAAGCGACAATGGGTACAATCGAGTACCAGCTCCACCTGCTAAAATAATTCCTTTCATTATTTATCTACTCCCAATCTTTCTTGCTTATATTTGTTAGATTGTATATTTTGCCACCAGATTTTATTTTTCAAGTACCATTGAATAGTTTTCTTTATGCCAGAATCAAATGATTCTTTTGGTTGCCATCCTAATTCTCTTTTGATTTTAGATGCGTCAATTGCATAACGGAAATCGTGACCAGGTCTATCTAAAACAAATGTAATCAATTCAAGGTATGAGTTGCCTACAGTTGATGGTTTAATATTATCTAATATTCTACATATTGTTTCAACAACTTCCAAATTTGTTTTTTCTGTATTTCCCCCAATGTTATAAGTTTCTCCGATTTTTCCATTTTGTAATACAGAATAAATCGCATCACAATGATCTTCAACAAATAACCAGTCACGAACATTTGAACCTGTACCATAAACTGGTAGAGATTTATTTTCTAAACAATTTAAAATCATCAAGGGTATCAATTTTTCTGGAAATTGAAATGGACCGTAATTGTTTGAACAATTTGTAATTAAAACCGGTAATCCATAAGTTCTGTTCCACGCTCTTACAAGATGGTCAGAGGATGCTTTAGATGCAGAATATGGTGAACTTGGATCATAAGGAGTAGTTTCAGTAAAATATCCAATATTGTTCAATGAACCAAATACCTCATCGGTTGAAACATGTAAAAATCGGAATTTCCTCTTTTTCTCATCGGAAAGTGAACGGAGATAATTTAGGGATTCTTCTAACAAAACCGAAGTTCCTACAATATTCGTGTGAATAAATTCAGAAGGTCCATCTATCGAGCGGTCAACATGGGACTCTGCGGCAAAATGTACAATAGAGTCAGGCTTGAAAGAAGATATTGTTTTATTTACAATATCTTTATCACAAATATCTCCATTTATAAACTTATAATTTTCGTGATTTTCTATGTTAGTTAGTGTTTCTAAATTTCCTGCATAAGTCAATTTATCAAAATTTAAAACAGTATTATTTTTTTCAATAATCTGCTGGATAACAAAATTCCCCCCAATAAATCCAGCACCACCTGTAACTAAAATTTTCATTTCAGTTTCCCAACATTATCAAATTTAAATCCAGCATCAATCCACTCTGTTGGACTATAAATATTTCTGCAATCCAAAAATACTGGTGTTTTCATCCACTGCTTTACTTGTTCAGGATTAAGTGAACGCAATTCATGCCATTCAGTTACTAATAATGCACCTTCTGCGTCTGCCAATGTCTCTTCAATTGACAAACTGTAACTTATATTAGGATATTCTTGTCTCATATTTGGAATTCCCTCAGGATCATAAGCAATAATTTCTGCCTTATCTTTCAACAATTCTTCTAAAATAACAAGAGCTGGTGTTTCTCTAATATCATCAGTTTTAGGTTTAAATGTTAGCCCAAGCACGGCAACTTTTTTGCCTTTTATATTTCCATCCATCAATTTTCTAAATTTATCTACCATTAATAATTTTTGGCGTTCATTAGTTTCCATTGTAGCTTTTGTCATCAAAGATTCTACTCCGGCTTTTTTAGCAACGCTATAAAGTCCTTCTATATCTTTCGGGAAACACGATCCACCAAAACCCGGTCCTGCGTGTAGAAATTTTGGACTAATTCTTCCATCTAAACCCATTGCTTTTGAAACTGTGTAAATATCTGCACCAATTTTATCACAAATTAATGAGATTTCATTGATAAATGAAATTTTAGTTGCTAAAAATCCGTTAGAAGCATATTTAATAAGTTCTGCAGTTTCTGGATTTGTCTCTACTATTGGAGTTTCTCTCAAAAATAATGGTCCGTAAACTTCTCGCATCACTTTGAATGCTTTATCGGAATTTGCGCCAATTACAATTCTATCTGGAATCATAAAATCACCAATTGCAGATCCTTCGCGTAAAAATTCCGGATTTGATACAATATCGAATTTTTCATCCGAACATCCAAAACTCAAGAGCTTTTCTCGAATCATTTTTGCAGTCCCAGGTGGAACTGTGGATTTTGTAACTATCACCTTATATCCATTATGATTTTTGGCTATAGTGTCAACAACTGAATGAATATGTGACATGTCAACTTCACCATTACCATCAGACGGTGTTCCAACTCCAATAAAAATTACTTCTGCGTTTTTTACAGAACTTTCGATTTCTGTAGAAAATAGTAATCTCTCAGATTTCTGATTTCTTTTGATTAATTCTTCTAATCCCGGTTCATAAATTGGAACTTTCCCTAAATTTAGCATGTCAATTTTGATTTGATCAATATCAACACATCTTACTTGATGACCAAAATCCGCTAAACAAGTACCTGCAACGAGTCCGACATAACCTGTTCCAATTACTGTAATATGTTTCACTTTAGAGTAATCCTATTTTTTTTCTAATTATCCATTCAGCAGTAAACAACACAATAAATATCCACCAATAACGATAAAAGGAAATAGAGCTTAAATGATAATCGTTATGTTTTTCCAAAGGTGATATTTTAAGATGATTTAAGAAAGAATCCAATTCATTAATGTTATTATACTCTCCACCTGTTGTTTCAGCAATTCTTAGCAAACCAGTTTTATTTTGTACTAAATTCCTCAATTCAGTATGAATAGTTTGAACGATAATCTCTTGAGTTTTGCTATTTGAAGTTAGATTATTCTCCCATTTTGTTTCTGTGAAAAATTCTAAATTTCCTGGTTTCGTAGGTATAAATTCACAAGTGAAAGATTTAGTTTCATTATTATATAGAAGTGGAATGCGTGTTTTTTTTGTATCACTGCTGTGAGATACTACGATGTTCATCTCTTTTGGTTCTTTAGATAAATGTGGATTTAGTAAAGCATCAATTTCAATTGGATCTCCCAAAAAATAATATGGTTTATTAGTAGTGAAATTTGTGTATTTATCTTCAGAAATTAACTCGGATAAAAATATATCATAACATAATTCATATAGTTTATTCTCTTGCTTTGTTGAACTAAGTTTGAAATGAGTTGCAGCCAATTCTGGCATAAATATTCCTGTGATAAAATGAGTCTTATCTTGGATTTGATAAACTGCTAAACTCAAATCAGAATATTGAATAATAGGATATCCAACATTTTTCTGAGCAGTCCAGTTGTGAATTTTTCGCTGTGGTGGGAATAATGCAACTTCTGATAAGTTTGATAATAGAGTTGGTGGAGTATCACCAGCTTCCAATGGTAGTAAAACTGGCTTTCTTTGTGTAGTTGCTAAGGTTCCTAAATATCCAGAAATCAATGTTGCAGATTGAGAATTTGAATTAGGACCTTCAAAATACAAAACTGAAATTCCATTGTGTTCCGAGTACGACATTATTTCATCAAATTTAGTATTATCAAGATATCGATTTGGAAAATCATCTAATACAATAAACTCGGGATTCTGTTTGAGCATCTCTGTTAGATTAGCATCCCAATTTCCAGTATTTTTCCTGTATGCATGGTTTATCTCAGTTTGTGGAAGATGTTTGAGAACATCTTTAATAAAGGTTGTATTGGGTGATAATGAACCAGAAACTAAAAATACAGTATTTTTACTTGAGAGAATATTCAAATTTATAGACCAATCTTTACTTTCACTCATATTTTCTTTTAGATTAGAGATGATTTTAAACCTCATTTGTTCTGTTAAATTTATTGAGTTTAGATCCAATGTTACATCTACATAGCTACTTCCTTTGAGAATAGTTTTTTGAGTTGAGTGAATAATTTTATCTTCATTATTGAAAAGTAATATTTGAATTGGTAACTCTTCCTCTATTGTTGCTTTTATGGAAATGGTAAAAGATACTGAATCACCCTTCATAATTGAACGAGGATATTCAACATTTTCAATACTAACATCATTCTCTGCTACTAAACTTCCAAAACCAATTGTATAAATTGGATATTGTTTACTAAAATTAATCGAATTTAAATCAATACCATTAGTAGAAATACCATCAGAAAATAATAAATTAATTTTAGCATTATTTAGTGAAACAATATCTGGTAATTCAGTAAAATCACTATATTTGTCATTTACAGAAAAGTCCGGCTCAGATGAGTTCTTACGAATTTCCTCTCCAAAATAATAATATTTAGCATTCAGATTATTTTCATTAATCCAATTGGAAACATTTTGTTGAACTTTTGAATAATTGATATTATTTTCTTTTAAGTGATGTTTCATACTCTGTGAAACATCATAAAATACTGATACTGAAGGTAACTCGAGTTTAGATGATTCCAAACTTAGTAAAGGATCGAGAACTAAAATTAGAAGTCCGAGAAGTGTAGTGCTTCTTAAGAATACGAGTAAATTTCTCCAGGTATTAGGTTTTTGCTTTACTGATTTCCAGTACCGAACAATTAAAATAATGAAAATAATTACACAAAAAATAGCAACAACAGGTGAACCTAATAATCTGAAATTAGTCATTTTGAATTGAATCCAGCATAAGATTTGGAACTGCAAGCAAATCTAGAGAAGATATTTCCCCCTTTTTCAATCTTTCATATCCTGCCATTGCAATCATAGCTGCGTTATCCGTACAAAATTTTAAATCAGGGAAGTAAATGTTTACATCAAGTTTTTGTTCCAGAATTTGAGCTTTTTTTCTAAATCTTTTATTAGCAGCAACACCTCCAGCAACAGCTATTTTTGATAATCCTGTATAGCTTATAGATTTTTCTAATTTATTGAGTAAAGTATCAACAATTATTTCTTGAAAACTTGCACATAAGTTAGAAATTTGGTTTTCCAATTTATTTTCTTGTATTTTTCTAACTGTATATAACAAGGCTGTTTTGAGTCCACTAAATGAAAAATCAAACTCAGACGCTTTCACATTAGGAATTGTAAACTTATATGAATCAGGATCTCCGTTAAGAGCTTTTTTTTCAATTTCAGGACCACCCGGATAATTTAATCCTAAAATTCTAGCACCTTTGTCAAAAGCTTCACCAGCAGCATCATCTCTTGTTTGCCCGATTAGATCATAATCTCCAAACTTTTCAACTTTCCAAATTTGTGTATGCCCACCGGATACTAACAAGCAAAGAAACGGATAATCGAAATCTGGATTATCTATAAGATTTGCAAATAGATGACCTTCCATATGATTAACTCCTAAAAATGGAATTCCTAGTCCTATTGCAATTCCTTTGGCTACATTTAGTCCAACTAGTAATGCTCCAAACAATCCTGCCCCATAAGTAACTGCAACAGCTTCTAAATCTGTTTTTGTTATTTCAGCTCGGTTAATTGCAATATCGATAATTGAAATAACTTGTTGTTCATGTTCCCGAGAAGCTAATTCAGGAACGACACCACCATATTTCCTATGAATTTCTTGTGTAAGAACAACATTACTCAACAATCTACCATCCTGAATTATGGCAGCTGAAGTTTCATCGCATGATGTTTCAATTCCTAGTACAGTCATGATATTGTTGTTCTCAATAACAAAATGGGATCGAAAATTGAATTTCCGACCCCATTTTCTATTGTCATTCCTACTATTTACTCTCCTGTTTCAGGAGATTTGCTTTCCGCTTCGCTTTTTGCAATACTCTCAATAATCTGTTGTGGAATCTCCAGTTTATCGCTGGTTGAAGTTTGTTTTACTGGAACTTTCTCTTTTTTCTTTTTTCGTTGTTTTTTCTCTTCTATTGTAGTATTTTCAACATCTTCGCCCCAATCCATCATCAAAATTACTTTCTTAGCTTCACGATCGATTTCTTGAACAATTGCCTCTTGAACAGTTCCTTGTTTGAATTTATCTTTCTGTTTTCTACGTTCGTGTTTAGCAAGATTCTTCATCGGAACGATACCCTCAAGATCATTTTCCAATTTAAATATAATTCCTTTGTCAAGAACACGAATAATTTCACCAGATACGGTTTTGCCAGAAGTGTAAATAGTTTTTAATTCAGGCCATGGATCTTCTTGCACTTGCTTTATCCCTAATGCTAAACGACGATTTTCACCAGATGCATCTAACACCTTTACATCAATTTCCTGCCCACGTTTAACAACCTCTTTTGGATGATACACATTCAAAATCCAAGACATGTCAGAAATATGCACTAATCCATCAACACCTTCTTCTAACTCAACAAAAGCTCCAAACTGAGTTAAATTACGAACTATACCTTTATGGATTGAACCAATAGGGTATTTAGTTTCTATATTTTCCCACGGATTTTCTTGAAGTTGTTTGATACCCAATGAAATTTTTCTTTCTGTGATATCAATATCTAATATTTTAGCTTCAACTGAATCACCCAATTTGAAAAGTTCATTAGGATGTTTTATATGTCGAGTCCAAGACATTTCAGAAACATGTATTAGTCCTTCAACACCTTTCTCCAACTCAATGAAAACACCGTAGTTCATCATATTAACAATTTTGCCTGAAACTGTCTGCCCGATAGGATATTTCTCTTCAGCATTTTCCCAAGGTTCAGGTTCTAATTGTTTCATACCGAGTGAAACTCGTGTTTTTTCAACATCAAAATCAATAACTTTGACTTTGACTACTTCATCAATAGTAATTGCTTCAGATGGATGATTAATTCTTCCCCAAGTAATATCTGTTATATGAAGAAGCCCATCAATACCACCAAGATCTACAAAAGCACCAAAATCTGTAAGATTTTTTACAGTACCTTCCAAAATCATTCCTACTTCAAGTTGAGAAATAATATCTTGTCGTTTTTCTTTAAGATCAGTTTCAAGTAGTGCTTTTCGTGACAATACAATATTTCTGCGAAGCTCATTAAACTTTACTACTTTAAATTCATACTCCTGTCCAACATGTTCATCAAAATCGGAAACAGGTCTTACATCAATCTGAGAACCAGGGAGGAAAGCAAATATATCCCCAAGATCTACTACCATGCCACCTTTGATTCGTCTTTGAATAACACCTGTAATTATTTCGCCATTTTCATAAGAAATTTTAATTTCATTCCATCTTTTTATGAAATCTGCTTTTTCTTTAGATAGAATAAATTGCCCTCTGTTGTTCTCAAAGTTAACAACATAGACATCCACTTCGTCTCCAATTTCTGGTAATTCAGAAAACTCTGATTTACTTACAATACCTTCAGATTTAAAATTGATATCAATAAAAATGTCTCTATCAGTAATATTTACAACACGACCAACACAAATCTCATTTTCTTTTACTTGTGAAAGTGTGTCACTATATTGTTGTTCCAATTCAGAATCAATAGTGATTTCATCTTCTTCACTATATTGTTCTAATTCTTCTGCAGTAACTTCTTTAATTTTAAGTACATCAGAATCAAGATAATCAATTAATTCAGGTTCAGGAAGAGGTTGAGAAATTTTTGTTTCTTCTTTTATTTCTGCAATTTCTTCAATTACTTCTGCTTTATCTTCTTCTGAAGTTTTTGGAATTGCTTCTACCTTAACTTCTTCAGCTTTTACAATTTCCTTAACGTCTTCAACTTTAACTTCACGTTTAGTATCTACCTCGACTGTTTCAGGAACTTCTTCCTCAATAGATTTTGTTTCTTCTTTTATCACTTTTTCAACCTCAACCTTTTTAGGTTTTGTTGGTGATTCTTTTTTTGTAGTTTTCTTAGTAGTAGCCTTCTTAGTACTTTTAGAAGTATCAGTTTTCTTCTTAGTTGTTGAGGCTTTTTTTACTGTTTTTGTTTCAGTTTTCTTTTTTGTTGCTGTTGTTTTTTTTGTTGTAGCTTTTTTTGTGCTTGAAGAAGATTTTGTTGTTTTCTTCTTTGTTGCAGTCTTTTTAACTACGGCTTTCTTTGTTTTTGGTTTAGTTTCCTCTGCTGTAAGTGAAGCCTTTTCCTGTATAGCTGAGGGGGTTACGGAAGTTTGACTTGTCTTTTTTTCTTTTTCAACTTCCTGGTTAACTTTTTTATCTACCATTTTCTGAGTTTTACTCCTTGTTTTGTGTTTTTATAATATCGATGATTTCCTTAACCTGCTCATCGATTGACAAATTTGTTGTATCAATAACTATTGCATCATCTGCTTTTAGTAGCGGTGAATATTCCCGCGAAGAATCTATTCTATCCCGTTTTTCAATTCCAGAAATAACTGATTCTAAATCAATAGTTTCACCTTGATTTTCAAGTTCTTTTAACCTTCTGATTCCTCTTTCTTTTGCATCAGCAATAATGAAAAATTTAAAATCTGCACTTGGGAATACCCGAGTTCCGATATCCCTACCTTCCATTACTACATCTTGATCTTCAGCCATTCTTCTTTGAATCTCAACCATCTTTTCGCGAACCTCGAAAATTGAACTCACTTGACTAACATAACTATTAACTACATTTTTTCTAATGTCACCAGTTACATCTATACTGTTAACAAAAATTCTTTTATCTGAATCAATGTTCAGATTTAACTTTTGCAAATGCATACTAACATCTGATTGATTTCCTAATTCAACATTATGAGATAAAAAATATAGAGTTACTGCTCGATACATAGCACCTGTATCAATATGAACAAAATTCAATTGGTCAGCTATTTTTTTTGCAGTTGTACTTTTCCCAGACGCAGCTGGACCATCGATTGCAATAATCATCTCTTCTAAATATACCTCAATAATTAGCCTAGAAATTTACCCCAAAAAGCATATCGTTACAAAGTAATTTAGTAATTTTGAAATGATAGGGAATTACAACTATTAAATATCGTAATTTAGAATGTTATTTGACAAAGCAATGATAGCTACTGTTGTTAGCAGAAAAGAACCACCATAACTAATAAATGGGACAGGCAAACCTGTAACAGGAACTAATCCAATCGTCATACCAATATTAACTATAGTGTGAACAAAAAGGATGGAAGTAAATCCTATAATTGATAAACTGGCAAAACGATTATGAACTCTACGAGCTGAAACCACCAACCAATAGATTAAAACAAAAAAAAGTATCAGGACAAATAAAATCCCAAATAAACCAAATTCTTCACCTGCTACAGACATTATAAAATCTGTATCACTTACAGGCAAGAAACGTAGATGAGTCTGAGTACCTTCTCCATATCCTTTGCCAAATATACCACCTGAACCAATTGCAGTTATTGATTGTATAATCTGATATCCTGCTCCTCTGGGATCTCTAAACGGATCAAGAAATGTGAGAATTCTATCTTGTTGATGGTCATACAGTTTATTCCAAATTATTGTTGACAATGTACCAAATGCAATATTTAGCAAGAAATTTCCAACACCAATCCATAATTTTGGTTGACTTGCAACCAAAACAATTATAACTACTCCCATCCAAAGATAAAATGAAACTAAATGAAATGCCGCTAAAATACTAACAACTGGAGCAAACACAATAAACAAATAATAAGGTCGAATCCCAGCCCAAAACAATAAAGGAATAACAGTTGCTAGGTAAATAATTGCTGTACCTAAATCCGGTTGGCGAAATACCATTATTGCAGGAAGAATCGCAATTCCTATTGAAATAGGGATAACTTTTAGTGGATTTAAATGCTCATGCTGATCAGATAGAAACTTAGATACAGCAAATACAACAATCAATTTACCCATTTCAGATGGTTGAAATCGAATTGGACCAAGAACAATCCATCTGGATGCGCCACCAACTACCGGCATAAAATAAGTTACAGCCAATGCAATTATCAATAATCCAAAGAAAATGTATGCGTACTCATAGAATATCTGAGTTTTTAAAGTTTGTATAGCAAAAAATAACAGTATTCCTATTCCAAGCCAAACAAGTTGTTTAGATAGAGTTGATCCAAGAAACATTTGGTTTTGACTAGTGCTATTCAGAAGTAATAAACTGATACTACATAACAAAATTACAGGAAATACTATTCGCCATTTGATACTAAAATTAGGTTGATTATGAAAAAACTTACTGAACATTTAATTCACTATTCTTTTGGATATCTGCAAATAACTGAAACAACTCCTTCGCAATAGGAGCAGCAGTTTTAGAACCTTTTCCTCCGTTTTCTACAAGAATAGCTAAACTCATCATTTTACCGTTATATGCTTTTACATATCCTGTAAACCACGAGTGATCTTCACCATGTGGATTTTGAGCAGTTCCTGTTTTTCCAAATGCAATACCATTTTCTGTAATTCTAGCATTCTTTCCTGTTCCATTTTCTCCATTTACAACATCGTACATTGCTTCTTTAATATATTTCCAAGTCGAAGATTTATAAGAAAGAGCAACTGGTTTCTTTTGACAACTTCTATTTAGATGAGGTGAATAAGTTTGGCCACTTGTTGCAATAAGATTGATCATTTGTACCATTTGAACAGGAGTTACTAACACATCACCCTGTCCAATAACAAAACTTAACAAATTTCCAAACGCCCAACCTCTGCTTGTGTATTTATTGTCCATATATTCCTTAGTTGGAACAATACCTTTTGCTTCAGAAGGTAAATCAATGTTTGTACGGTTACCAAATCCAAATTGTTTGATAGTAGATGACCAATTTTCAAATGATATCTGCTGTATCAATTGATAAAAGTAGATATTGCAAGAATATTTAATTGCTTCTTTTAAATTTACTGCACCATGACCTGCTGGATTCCAACAATGATAATATCTGTTACCAAATCGATATGCTCCTGTACAATTTACTTTCCAATTTTTATCCACCAATTCTGTTTCCAGTGCATAGATTGATGACAGTAATTTGAATGAAGAACCCGGAGGATATGTACCGTTTAGTATTCGATTCATCAACGGTATTTCAGGATTTGCATTCCAATCATTCCAAAGCTCATTTGGTATAGGTCCAACAAATGATGTTAAGTCGTAATCTGGCATACTGACAAAAGAGAGAACTTCTCCGCTTATAGGATCGCAACATATTATTCCGCCTTTTTTCCCCCTAAGTAGATTTTCGGATAGAAGTTGTATCCTAGCATCAATTGTCAAGTGTAATTCATGACCTGGAATGATTGATTGATTATTTTCGTATGAAGTTAATCCTCTATCACGACCATAACTATCTACTAAATGGTATTCCAATCCGTCTTTCCCTCGTAAACTATTTTCGTAAATCTTTTCCAGCCCTGAAGCTCCATAAACATCATCCAATTTATAGTTTAGATGTTTATCAGATTTTGAAATAATATTTTCTGTAACAGTTCGTAAATAACCAAGAGCATGAGTCATTCTTACTTCACTTGGATAAATTCGAGCAGGCAACCTTGAAAACATTAATCCGGGTAATTTGAGTCTATTTTCTTCAAGTATTGACATTGTTTCAAAATCTACATGTCGTTTAAGTAACATTGGATGAAAACTAGCTATTGTTCGTTTTGCTTCTGCTATCTTAGCCTGCAATTCCTCTTTAGTGAAATTAATAGATTTCGATAACAAGCTGTAATCAAAAGTATCTGTTACATCAACTGGAATTACTTTTAAATCAAAAGTTGGTCGATTATCAACTAATGGAATTCCATTCCTATCGTAAATTATCCCACGAGGAGCAGTTATGCTAATTTCACGAATACTATTTGCTCTAGCTCTGTTAAAATTCTCATCAAATTGTCTTACTTGAAGATCGTAAAAACGATAAAACAAAATGATAAAAGATATAGCAACTATAGTCAATAGCGCGGTCTTTCTCCTTCGAGGAACCTGAGTATAACTACGAACCATACTATACTAATTTTGAATCAAACAGAATTTTGTTCAATAAATACAACAAAATTAGATTAATTGTAGAATGTATAGAAACCAATAATACTCCTTGGAAAACAGTTACTGAACTTCCATTCAATTTTACAAAGTACAATATTGAAAAGTGCATGAAATATGCAGACACTATTATTAACCATCTAATTTGTTTTGACCAAATCCTTTCATAATTATAGATTGTCCCCAATACATAACCAGCAATAGATTTAACAAAACTAAATGTTCCTAATAACTCAATTTGAGTAGTGAAATCCTGAATTAATCCTAAGCTGAACCCGAATGTTACTGAGCTAAACCTTCCATGTTTGAGTGCTATATAAGTCAAAAATAGAAGAAATAGATCCGGAGTAATCAGAGTTCCACTTATCGAAAAAGCAGGAAATATCCCTTGTAGAACTGTAGTGATAATCAAAAGTATAAATAATCTAAAATATGATTTTAATTTCATTGAATTACAAAAACATAACCTAACTTGTTTAAAGTTGTATTTAATTTAACAATAACATTCAGAAATACTTCAATTTCCTCAATACTGACAGAAATGACTTTTGCTACCGGAATATTTGGAGGGTAAATATCAGAAATTCCTGATGTAACCACATCATCCCCAATTTTGATATTAGTACTCTTAGGTATTCCTGAAAGTACTCCATAGTTTCCTTGTGTTGGATGGAATATTCCTAAAGTTCTATTTTCCCCAACTCTAATTGAAACTCTAAAATTTTTGTCTGATATTAACTGAACATTTGAAGCACTTTCTCCAATGGAAATCGTTTTACCTAGTAATCCATTCATATCAATAACAGCCAAGTTTGGCACAAGTTGATCTAACTTTCCAATATCAATAGTTATAGTTTGAACAGAAGAAGCGAAACGATGATTTACTACATTTGCAGGTTTCAAGCTTAAAGGTAATGATTTTGCAAAGGCAAGCATATTTCTTAAATGGTTATTCTCAAATTCAAAGTGCAGTAGTCGTTGATTGAGTAAAGTTAATTGTGTTACTTGTTCTGCGAGAACTTGGTTTTGCTTCTTAACTTTTAAAATATCTTTATACCACTTTTGGGGACTTAGTGCTATTTCTACTATGTCGGAAATATCAGCTTGAACTTCTCGAACACCTGATGAAGAATTTGAAAAAAATAAAATTAGTGAAACAATTATCGCAATAAACAAAACGATACTGTCTTTATGAGGGTAACCGAAACTTGAAAGTTTCATTCTGTTAAATTAGAATTCCTTTATACCGCTTAATATCTTCTAAAACTTTCCCCGTCCCTTTAACTACAGAATGTAGTGGTTCTTCTGCTACATGAACTGGTAATCCGGTTTTATTTCTGATATGCTGATCCAAACCACTTAACAAAGCTCCACCGCCAGTCAAGATAATTCCAAAATCTATAATATCTGAAGATAATTCAGGTGGTGTTCGCTCCAATGCGTGTTTAATAGCTGTTGTTATTTGGAAAATCGTATCAGTTAGAGCTTGCCGAATTTCATCTGAAGAAATCTCAATTGTTTTTGGGATTCCAGAAACCATATCGCGACCTTTTACTGCAATTTTTGTTCCTTTCTCTCTAATAGCAGATCCAACTTTGCACTTAATAGTTTCCGCAGTTCTTTGACCTATTTCTAGTTTGTGTTCATTTTTGAACCAATCAATAATTGCTTCGTCTTGCTCGTCTCCAGCAATTCTAACAGCTTCTTTTACCACTATACCATTTAGTGAAATAACTGCAATTTCTGTTGTTCCACCTCCTATATCAACAATCATATTTCCTACAGGTTTACTGATATCAATACCAATTCCAACTGCTGCTGCCATTGGTTCTTCTATTAAATATACTTCACTTGCATTTGCTCTTTCAGCAGAATCCCGAACAGCTCGTCGTTCAACATCTGTTACACCAGACGGTATGCAAATCACCATTCTAGGTCGAGATATTCTACTCAGTTTCATTTTACGAATAAATCCGTGCAACATTCCATCTGCCATTTTGAAATCAGCAATTACACCATCTTTAAGGGGTCTTACAGTTTGAATATCGTGGTGAGTTTTCCCAACCATTGCATTAGCTTCGTTTCCTACGGTAAACACTTTGCCATCAATTACACTTTTAGCTACAATTGATGGCTCGTCAATAACGATACCTCTGTCTTTAACCCAAATTAAAGTATTCGCAGTCCCAAGATCAATTGCGATATCAGTACTTGTTAATTTTGAGATTGGAGATATATTTGCCATAATTTTTCCTAATGATAAAAATGTCTAATTCCAGTAAAACACATCGATAAATTCAATTCATCGGCTTTTTTAATTACATCAGCATCCTTGATGGAGCCACCTGGTTGGATAACTGCTGATATTCCAACTTCACTTACGAGTTCAAGACTATCTGAAAAAGGAAAAAAAGCATCCGATGCTACAATTGCATTTTCTAAACTTAATCTTGCTTCTTTCGCTTTTCTAATTGCTATTTTGACTGAATCCACTCTTGACATCTGACCTGCTCCAACTCCGAGAAGCTGATGTTCATTTGCAAATACAATCGCATTTGACTTAACAAATCTAACCAATGACCAGCCTAATTTCATTGCAGTCAATTCTGAGTTTGTTGGTTTACGATTAGTTACAGGTGAAAGGTTACCTAACTCACTCTGATCTGAGTCTTGTTGCTGATATAAATATCCACCTGCGACAGATTTAATTCGAAACTTGTCCGGTTGATAATTTGGAGTGATAGTGATTATTCTAAGATTTTTTTTCTTCTGAAGAATATTCTTTGCTTCCTCAGAAAAAGATGGTGCTACAATACATTCTAAAAATGGTTTAGCTAATTCTATTGCAGTTTCCTCATCAACTTCAGAATTGAACCCTACGATTCCGCCAAAATAACTAACCGGATCCGTAGTAACTGCCCTAAGATATGCTTCCTTAAGTGATACACCGATTCCAAACCCACAAGGATTTGCATGTTTGATAATACTACAAGCTGGTTGATCAAATTCTAACGCAATTGCTATTGCAGATTCCATATCAGCATAATTATTGAATGAAAGCACTTTACCATGATGTTGAACCCAAGGTACTTTACTCCCAAGGGGTAGATAAAAAGCAGCTTTTTGATGAGGATTTTCTCCGTATCTCAATTCTAAAGATTTTTGCAAATTTATACTTACATCTTGAGATAAATTTTGATTATCTTGTGCAAAATAATTAAAAATATCAGCTTCATACTTTGAAGTTAAGGAAAATACAGACATCGCATAATTCCGTCTTATATTTAATGGAATTTGACCGTTATTTTCCGAATAGTCTTTCATAAACTCATTATAGAGTTTCGGATCACACAATGGAATAACTGAATGGTAATTTTTAGCAGCAGCACGAATCATCGATGGACCACCAATATCAATAAACTCAATGGCTTTTCTGAAATCCAAACCTTTCTCAACAGCTTCTTGAACAAACGGATAAAAATTGACAACAACTAAATCAATTTGTTCACCTCCAATATTTTTCAAATCAAACAGATGAGATTCATTTTCTCTATCTGCTAAAATTCCACCAAATATTTTGGGATCGAGTGTTTTAACCCGACCATCCATCACAGAATCTGCACCAGTTAGGTCAGAAACTGGAGTAACATCCAAACCTGCATCTTCTAGTGCTTTTTTTGTACCTCCAGTTGAAATCAATTCCACTCCATAGTTGGAAAGAAATTCTCCTAATTCAACAATCCCATCTTTAAACCAAACACTTAATAATGCTCTTTTTATCACTTAAATTTCCTCAATCCATGGTGTTTTACTTTTACTAAACATAATTCTGTTTTCACAATATGCCTTAACTACTTCAGGATATATCTGATGTTCTTCTACAAGAACTCGTTTTGCTAAATCCTCAGGAGTATCATCGGAATTAACCGAAACAATTTTCTGAGCTATTATCGAACCTTTATCATATTCTTCATCGACAAAATGAACTGTAGGTCCAGAATACTTAGCTCCAGATTTTATTACTGCTTTATGCACATTCATCCCGTAAAATCCTTTACCACCGAAAGCAGGTAATAATGCAGGATGAATATTGATAATTTTACCTGAATATTCTCTCACGATTTCTTTTGGGATCAATTTCATATATCCGGCTAATACAATCAAATCACATTTCGATTTCAGCAATCCTCTAGATAAAATTTCTTTACGCGTTTTGTTTTCGGGATATCTAATTGAATTCAAAATCAATGTTGTTATCCCGTTCAATTTGGCATACTCGATTGCACCACATTTCGGATTATTACTGACAACTAAAACTACTTCAGCTTGTATAAATCCTTCTTTAATTTTTGCGTGGATGGACTTGAAATTTGACCCTCCACCGGATGCAAAAATTACGATTCGTTTCTTATTTTTTCGAGTGAAATATTCACTCATTTTGAAATAATCTCCCCTTTTATGAATGACTCCGAATTTTCAATCAATTTTACTGATTGAATTGTGTTGGTAAAGTTACGACTTGATGATACTCCAATACGAATATAATTTGAAGTCATTCCCGTTGAAAAACCATTTTTACTCATTTCGAATAAAACTTCTTGTGTAGAGTTTTGGAATTTATCAGCATAAGAAGTCTTTTTCTTCTTCCCTATTTCATGTAAGATCTTACTTCTTTTCTTTTTTAACTCTTGGTCGATTTTGAATGGCATTTTAGATGCAACAGTTCCATTTCGCTCAGAATACCTAAAAATATGAAGATATGAAAATGGGAATTTTGAAATAAAATCCATAGTTTCCTGGAATTCTTTATCAGACTCACCAGGAAAACCAGTTATTATATCTGTACCCAATCCAATATTTGGAACTATGTTTTGTATTCTATCACAAAGCTGGATGTACTCATCAATTCTATATTTCCTCCCCATTCGTTCTAAAACAGTGTTTGATCCACTTTGCAAAGGAATATGGAGATGATTACAGATATTCTTCCTTTCATTAACTAAATGGAGTAAATCAGTAGTAACCGTATTTGGTTCAATGGAGCTAACTCTAATTCTGCTGAGTCCATTGATTTGGCTTAACTTGTCAAGTAAATCACTAATTCGCAGAGAATTTTCATTCCAAGTTCCGATATTAATTCCTGTAAGAATAACCTCTTTGTATCCCTGGTCAACAAACTTTTTAGATTCGTTAACACAATCATTCAATTTTCTGCTTCTTGCTCTTCCTCGAGCAAACGGAATGATGCAATAGCTACAAAAGTAATCACATCCTTCTTGGACTTTTAGGAAAGCTCGAGTTCTCCCCGTTGACGAAATAAACGGAGTTTCATCGTATGATTCAATCTCATCTGAATCACCAACATAAATTAAAGGTTCATTCAATTTCCCTTCATCTAATTCGTTTAGGAAATCGAATATTTTGTACTTTTCGTGAGTTCCTAAAATCATATCAACACCTTCGATATTTCTCAGCTCTTTCGGGTTGACTTGAGAATAACAACCTACTACGATAATCCTTCCGCTAGGAGAAGATTTAATAGCATTTCGGATGATTTGCCGACTTTTACTATCTGCAGAATTGGTAACTGTGCAAGTATTGATAATGGTTAAATCTGCTGGAGTTTTAAATTGAACTACTTTATAACCTTTCTCTACAAATCGAGTTCTAAGGGAATTCGTTTCGGCTTGATTTAATTTACATCCTAAAGTATAAAAACTAACTGTTTGAATTTTGTAATTTTTATTTATCACAAAGAAAGCACCTAATAAACGAATTTAGTCTTTTTGTCTTTTCGTCAATCTGCTATTCCTATATCCTGTGCATTCTCTATCTATGGTTTTTTAGATTCTACTTGGTGGCACGAGATAAAGTGATTGTCGATTTTCTCCAATAATTCGGGTATAATTTGAGTGCAATCTAGTAAAGTCTCACCATTATTGTTTGCTAATGGACATCGAGGGTGAAAATGACACCCCGAAGGAGGATTTGCTGGACTAGGAACATCTCCCATCAAGATGATTCTACGAGATTTATTGTTAGGATCGGGTACTGGAACAGCCGATAATAACGCTTTAGAATAAGGATGTTGAGTATTTCTGTATAACTCTTTAGATTCCGCTAATTCAGTTATTTTACCTAAATACATTACAGCCACTCTATCGGAAATATATTCAACAACTGATAAATCGTGTGCAATAAATAAATAAGTTAGATTAAATTCAGTTTGGAGTTCTTTTAATAGGTTGATAATCTGAGCTTGAATAGATACATCCAATGCAGAAACAGGTTCATCGCAAATAATTAGTTCCGGTCTGACTGATAATGCTCGAGCAATTCCAATTCTCTGTCGTTGGCCACCGGAGAATTCATGTGGATAACGATTTGAATGAGCTTTAGGTAATCCAACCAAATCTAATAATCTGAAAACTTCTTTTTCGATTTGATCTCTATTAACAATCTTGTGGACTCGTAATGCTTCAGCTAGCATATTACCAACTGTCATTCTTGGATTAAGTGAGCTAAAGGGATCTTGGAATATTATCTGCATTTTAGGACGAAGTGAACGCAACTCTCTTTCGGTTAATCCTACTAATTCTTGACCCTTAAATTTTACTGAACCAGCAGTTGGTTCGAGTAAACGCAGGATAAGTCGCCCAGTTGTAGTTTTACCACAACCGGATTCGCCTACCAAACCAAGAGTTTCCCCTTTATATAGATTGAAGGATACCCCATCAACCGCTTTTACATTACCTTGTATTTGAGAAAAGAAACCCTTCCGAATAGGAAAGTACTTTTTCAAATCATTTACTTCAATTAGAATTTCTTTTGATTTTTCCACTAATATTTGCTCTAAATAATGTACTTAAATTTAGATAATCCAGCTATTTCTTTCCAATCATAACTGGAGAATTTAATATTAAGTTGTTTAACAGAATTGCCTAAGAATTTTGTTTGTTTGACTTTTTTCTATACTTTCTTTTTGCCTGTTGCTGGATAGACATGAGTTCCTCCTTAAAGGATAAAATAACAGCACAGAAAAGTAGTTGTACTCAAGGAATTAATCTAAAAAGTTGCCTAGAAGTAGATAGAAATTTGATAAGAAATAGTTTATTGCAGGTGATACTTTGTTGTCTGAAACACCTCAGTGTTTCTTCCACCTATGGATGATGGATTTTAACAGTTTCTTACTTCAACTTTTGACTAATTTCTCACTCAAATAATCCAGTACTTATGTATCGTTCACCTGTGTCAGGGCAAACAACTAATAGATTTTCATTTTTCTTCATTCTCTTAGCAACTTGTGTAGCAGACCACACGGCAGCCCCTGTTGATATACCGGCAAATATTCCCTCGGTTTTAGCAATCAATTGAGTTGTTGATTTTGCATCTTCATCATCAACTTTAATTACTGTGTCGTAGATAGATGTATCCAATATTTCTGGTATGAAACCAGCACCGATTCCTTGAATAGTATGTTTTCCAGGTGAACCTCCTGTTAACAATGGAGATTTCTTTGGTTCAACTGCAATAATATTAATGTTCGGAAAATGTTTGCGTAAAACTTCCCCAACACCAGTAATTGTTCCACCAGTTCCAATTCCTGCTACAAAATAATCCAGTCCTATTTCCTTAAAAGCTTCGACAATTTCAGGACCAGTGGTTTTTCTATGAATTTCTGGATTTGCAGGATTTGAAAACTGCATAGGCATAAAATAACCATGCTTTTCTTGTAATTCTTCAGCTTTTGCAATTGCTCCAGTCATTCCAGGACCAGCTTCTGGTTTTATCAGAATTACTTCAGCACCAAACGCCTTCAGAATCGCTACTCTTTCCTTTGATACTGTTTCAGGCATTGTCAAAATCAAAGTATATCCTTTTTGTGCAGATATATAAGCCAAAGCTATACCTGTATTTCCTGAAGTTGGTTCAATAATCGTATCGCCTGGTTCAATAAATCCTTTTTCTTCAGCATCCAAAATCATGCTTAAGCCAATGCGGTCTTTTACACTACTCATTGGATTAAACGATTCAAGTTTTCCCCAAATACTTCCCAAACAATCTTCTGCAACTTTCCTCAATTTAACTATCGGTGTATTCCCAACTAAGTCCGTAATGTTATTGTATTTCTTCACTTGTTTGTCCGTTTTTTCTTTATGAGTTTAGGATGTTCTGAAATGAATACTACAGTATGATCTGGAATATCTTCTTCAATCCAAGAATTTGCACCAATATTGACATTATTACCGATTCTTACAGGACCTAATATTTTTGATCCTGCTCCAATAACGACATGATTTCCTATGTTTGGATGTCGTTTATACCCTTTCTTGAGTATTTCAGTCTCATTCTCTTCTTTCTCGAAGTGGAGAGCACCCAAAGTTACTCCCTGATAGAGACGAACATGATCACCAATAATACAAGATTCACCAATTACAACACCAGTTCCGTGATCAATAAAAAAGTAATCTCCAATTTCAGCACCTGAATGGATATCAATACCTGTCATTTTATGTATATGTTCATTTAATTCTCTTGCATAAGATGGAGCTCCATTTTTATAGATCTGATGAGTGAATCTCTGCACCATAACTGCACAAGTTGTTGGATAAGAACGGATGATTTCAGTATAACTAGTTGCTGAAGGATCCCCATTGTAAGCCGCTTGAATATCTTTCTTCAATTTTTCTCTAATATCTGGAAGTGTATTGAGAACGTTATTAATTATAGAAGTTACTTTGTTATCATCGTTTATATATGGATTTAATCCCAAACATAATGAAGACCCAAATTCGTTCAGCTTACTTTCAAGTTCAGATTGATTTTGGATGATACTCAAATATCCACAGTTCCAGTAATTTGGGAAAAGAAGTTCTTTTAGAAACTCTAACTCAGTAAAACGAGGTTCTCGTTTTGGGAAATTAACATCAGTATCTAACAAAAATGGAATTTCATCCATTGAGTAAGATTTTAATAGTCTTTTCGCAACTAGTGTTTTGTTTTTATGGTGTTTCATTTTATGATTTAGTTATTCTTTTAATTTTCACATTTTTAAAGTAAGACTAAATTCCTACTAAAACAACTGAATTTATTTCAATTTCTTGAGGTTTAAGCTTTGTTACAATCTCCACAAAATTCACTTCTTATAGCATTTAACTTTACAAGTTGATTATATGTCCAGCATCCTGCGCAGAATCCTATTGTTGATTCAAGAAAAACAAAAAATAATAAAATCAATATAATTACATTCGCCAGTGGTAAGTATCCAAAAGAATGAATACCTAAAGAAATCGTTGTTAGAAATGTACCAATCCCTTGTGCAAATCTTTTTGGTGAAGCGGATTGCTTCAAGGATGGATTATCAAACAATGGTAGTATAAATCTTTTTGAGATAAATGTAAGTAAACATAATTTTGGTCCGATCAATACTCTAATCCAAAATCCATAGCAAATAAATATTAGTATAAAAACTGATTTTGTAATCAAAAATACAGTTATTAATACTAAAACTAACAATGCATTAGAACGCACAATATAATTATTGACTGTTTTCGGGTATTTAGTTGATTTCAATTTTCCTAATAATTTATTAATCTTCATCACTCTATCTCTTTCCATAAAATAAAAAACCCTTCAATCTAAACAAGATGAAGGGTTTCGAATTATAAATGATTAATACGCCTACTCTTGCATAGATCTCCCGGATTGTCTGCAACAACAACAGTTATGTATAGTTTGTATTTTCATCAATTTCATCGTTCGTAAGTTAAATAGTAATCTTGAATAGTGCAAGATATTATTTGTCATTCAGCAATTAATTAGTTTTTTCTGAAGTTTGTAATGCTGAACAGAATCAAAAATAAGATGCGATTTCTCTATTAAAGAATATCCTAACTTATAGTAAAACTCTAATGCAATCTCACGAGCTTGTAAGACCATTGTTTTCGCTCCTCTTTCCTTAGCTATTGTCTCTAAATCCCTTATTAATTTTGTGCCCAAACTAATATTTTGAAATTTCTCTTCAATTGCCATCCATCTGATTTGAGCCTCAGTTTTTGAATTGAATTGTAATCTACCGATTCCAATAACATTACCATTTTCATCTACAATCATTCGATGAATACACTTAGATTCATCATCATCAATTTCACTACCACGAGGTTGTTTCAAAGGTTTTCTGAGAATTCTCCATCTAAGATCATAATATTCTTCAAATTGTAGCTTAGTCTTTGGTGAAACTATCTTCACTCTGAAACTACCACCAAATTTGATTCCCATTTTTCAGAGTGAAAATTCGCTCTTCTTTTCTTGAATCTTTTTTAACAAGCCAATATAAACACTTAGATGGGACATCTGAAAAACTCAAAGGTTCATCACTTGCAGTTTTTGTTCCAATTTGTTTCCACTCATCATCCCAATAGAAAAATTCATAATCTACGCCATTTTCTAAAAATGTAATTATCTTTCCTTCCGTTGCATCTTCAATAGTTGTTTTTGTTGTAGAGATAAGTTTAACTGTGGTAAGATTATCATCTACTTCATACAATTCTCTGATTGAACCGTCTTTTTTGAGAATAAATGGAACTTCACAGGGTACTAATTCCTCTTCAATATAAAACATTGGTAGATAAACTATACCTATACCCATATCAGTGAAAACAGCTGATTTATTCTTAATCTCAGACCAATGAATAGCTTTCCAATCACCAGAGTTAAAAACACAAAGGTATGCAAATCTTACACTATCAGGAAATTCTGATAATTCAATTTTGACATCCGCAACTTCTGTATATTGTTTTGTAACATCAATATAGTATTTACCTGATAACCAACCTGGAGCTTTTTCCCAATCTTTCAATTTAAACGCAAGATTATCGTATTGTTTTGAAAAAGTTTTGCGATAAGCTTTCGCCATTTTGTTTCGTAGAGTATAATCAGTTGGATCACTCTCACAACCCATAAATGGTATTGCTTCACCATTTGGTGTTAAAATTGCATTCCAAGCGTGATTGTTACCAGTATCTGCCCAATGAGGGGTGTAATCACTAGTCACGGGTACTGCGTTCGCTCTCATCGCATAGATAGCTAAATTCGTCATATCCTCACATCGCCCTAAACCAGTTTTGCACATCTCAGCGTAACCTTGATCTGTAGGATGCAAATAAAATCGTGGGTCGAATGTAAACCAGGATTTGATATCTTTATTTATAAACTTAGCAACCTCTATCAGATTTGTAGAATCAAGTACATCATTTTTTAATTCAGAAAATTTACTAACTAACTCATTCCGCCAATGTTCAATGGGTTCATTACTACCTCGATAGGGTAAAATATATTCTTTGAATACATCATAAGATATTTTAGATGACCAGGGATTTTCATTCCAAGACTTAAATGCTAATTCGATATTTTCAACAAGTAGATCACAAGTAATCGTTTCTAAATCAGAAACAAGTTGTTTGCGTCCATAGTGTAATTCCCCTTGCTTAGATTCAATCTCATCAATTCCGACAATAATAGAATCATAATTCTCATAATCTAAAACATTAAACTGTACTTCGGTATTGGTTGAATCAAATAAACAAAATTCTGAATAACAATGATCTTCCATATTTCTAATCAGATAATACAAAGCATCGAGTTGCATAGAATCTCCTTTGCTTTTAAAATAGTGAATTGCGTTCAATAATTCCGATCTATTGCCTTTAGCTTTTATCAGATTTTTTCTTACATCTTTAGGGTAAGTATTTATATAACAGAGTAACACCAATGAAAATACTATTACAACGAAAAGGAAATTATTTTTATTTATCATTTTATATTGCTTTTATTGATGGGTTAGGGCCAGCTTTTGCTGAACATTCTTCCCACAGAAAGCACCAATCACATAACCTTGATTCTCTAGGATAAAAATTGCTAAGGTCTTCAGATAATTTTATTATTTCATCAACTTTCTTTATCAATTCACTTTTAATTTCTTGGATATCCTCCTCTGAATGTCTGACAAACACTTCAATTCCTTTCCTAAGATAATGCCAATTTAATACAATTTCATTTACAGGACCATAATGTTGTTCAATGGCAATCTGATACATTGCAAGTTGTAAATCCTTCTGAGCCGACTTCTGCATTTTTGTTCTTTTACCTGTTTTGTAATCGTGTATTACAAATTTTCCTGGAACAGGTTGATCTAACCGATCAATCACTCCTCTAAATAAGTATTTTTCATCAACTGTAAACTCAAGTAACAATTCAGTTCCAACCACTTTCTCGGAAAAAATAGGTCCATATTTATTGTAATAGTTTGATAAACATCTTTTCCCAGTTGTATATAACTCATCAGTAGTGCAACGACGATTTGGTATATAAATTTCATCGTGCCAATTCTTTAGCCATATTTCATCATAAACTTTACATATTCTGTCAAAAGTGATATAAGGTTTGGTAAGATTTTTTGGGTTGTATAGCCATTCAAGTGTTCCGTGAACACACTTCCCCATATACGCTTCTATACTCTCGTTCACTTTTCTTAATCCATCAATATATACAATTCTAAATTGTTCTTTGCATGTTTTGAATGTACTTAGTCCTGAAAATGAAAAATGATCATCTATTGTGATCGGAGATTTTTTACACATATCACCATATTCCTTGTATTAACTTAAATTCTCCGAATCCATTGTCCTTAAATATAAATTGACGACCATCCGAATATGTCCAAATTTGATAAATAGCTGTACTTCCTCTTCTTGTAGTTTCTACATTATCAGGTGCACCCTGAACAACATATACTTTTCCTCTATCAGTTCTCCAGCCAGTTCCATAAGTTGAAAATTGCTGATTTGCTTCTTCCACACGGTTATAAAATTCTTCCATTAACTCGTTTGTATCCGAATCAACTGATGGATCTTTCTTCTTCCAAAAATCAACTATGAATAATTTCTTATCCATTGAATTTAACTTTCCCAATTCAATTATCTCTTTATCGGATAATATAATGGAGATAATTTCTACAGCTTCATCTATATCAGATAAATATTTATCCATTACTGAGCGTTTGACATAGACTGATACTTCTTTAGTTATTTCTATTAATTGCAGTTGAATTTGTAGTCGTCCACTCCAATTTTCTTCTAGTGGAATTGCAATTAAGCAAGTTTTGTTTGTAGAAATGTCACCAATCAAAAGCGTGTCTGAAGCCAGCACCTCATCAGCAAACAATATTGAATATGCAATCTCTTCATCTGTATTCTCTTCAGAAACTTGAAATTTGCAAAATAATGTATCTACTTCTCCAGAAATATGATGCCCAACAAATTGCAAGGAATCATCCTTTTTTATCATCGGTACAATATCACTACAAAGTTCAAATCTGGCAACATTAATTTTTTGTTGAACATTCCATTGGTGTCTACTATCTAAATCTGTAACATTAAGTGCTAATAGATATTCACCTTCAGGTTGATAAAATGATCTACCTGTAATAACTGACTTTTTGCTATTCCTGGTATTTGAATAGAATTTCTCATCAACTTTTTCGATCCAACTATAATTGAATACTTGTTTGTTTGAAGTTAAATCAGTTACAGTTAATGAGAGTTCACTTTCTGCATAAAATCTGCTATTCTTTTTTGTAAATACTAACAAATCATACGGAATAAATGCATAGAATGAAACTTCGAATTGTTCCTTTTGTTCGTTCATAAATGCATAAGAATACAATTTGATTTCAGAGTGTTCTTTATTTCTAAAACTTGTTGGAACATTACAGCTCCACAAAAAAATAAAACTAATTAGAAATAATCTACTTTTCATTTTGATGATATTTACTCCAATTATAAAAAGCTATTCCATTATCAGTCCCAAACCAAACCCAATCTCTGTCACAATCAATAGTGTAAATCTTGTTTCCAGGGATTCCATCTTTGTAGCTATATGACCATTCTCCACCATTCTTAATATTTTGCAGAATAACTTGATAGTAGCAATTAATCCAAACAAAATCTCCAAACACAGAAAAACCATAAACTGAATCTATTAAAAGATGGTTGTTAGACTTTGGTTTTATTTCCCATAACTGACCATTTGATGCAAGAATGTGAACTTCATTTACATCAATTTCTCTAATGAATTTATCTGATAACAATTCCAAATTAGGTTTTTCCAAATTCTCACGATACAACCCTATCCTCGATGCTATATATAAAAATCCATCTGAAATCTCTAAAGCGTATATTTCGTTATCCCGAAATATTTGAAATCTATCTTTTTCTGGTTGAGTAATTACATTTCCGATTATTGAGAATTCGTTAATTCCTCGAGCGGTTGCAATAAAAATTGAATTCCCAAATTGAACCATATCCCATACTGAGGTGTCCAATAAACCTCGACGGACATTTTTCCATTCCCTATTTCTTACATCTAAAATCAACAACCCATCCATTGTTCCTATATATAGAAAATCACCGAAACGCAGTAAGCAATTAACGCTCGTGTTTTGAATACTCACAGATTCATCTGAATAATAAAATATCCACTCATTTTCATTTTCAATCCATTGACTTAGAAACACTGAGTGATTATTGATATCCTTACCAATTCTTCGAAATTCACTATCGGCAAACCACCAAATTCCGTTTTCTGAATCATCGTAGATTTCTGTTATATGCTGTTGATTAGGACCAATATTTATCATCGAATATCTATTTGAATAATAAGGTTTTTTCAAAATGTCGCCAGAAATTGTACCAAACCACTCATCACCATTTGAATCAGTTAATGAAACAGTTATTTCGAGAGCATTGAACCTTCTTTGAGAAAAAATATCACTTTGATCGTGATTTTCCAAAAAACCAATTTCAGTTGTATTTTCACCACTATGTCCAAATCTGGAATGTCCCCAAGTTATCATATCTATATCAAGTGTTTCGTCTTCATCGAGGTATTTAATCTCTCCAGAAAATGGATCAATAGGTACAATGAAAGATGAGGTTTTTATACAAATATATTCTCCATTACTTCCAATATCTTCTACATCCCAGGGATGAATTGTGTTTAAACTTGGATCATAAATTTCATTCCAATGTGACCCTATAGTGGATTTATAACTAATTCCATCATTATGAACTACCCAAAAATAATCTGTATATGAATCATAGTAAAAATGAAACACTTTCGTAGAAGGTAAGTGTCTAGATGAAAAATGGTCATAAACTAATTCTTTAGTCATTCGGTCGAATTTGTAAATTCCATTATCTGAGGCAAAGTAGATATTGAAAGGAGTTTCAGCTATAGCATTTATTGCACCGGGATGAGATAAAATATACCAATCGTCTTCTTGATAAATAAAATTCTGTGAATACAATAACGAAATTACTATAAAAACTGATACTAATATTCTATTTTGTTTACGATTATTCATTTAATTAACAAACTCTTGCCAGTCATTACTCTTGGTTGTTCAAAATCCAAAAACTCCAAAATTGTAGGCGCAATGTCAGCTAAAACTCCATTACGACTAAGCGTTATATCTGAATTGGGTGAATCTACTACAAAAGGTACAGGTGAAAGTGTGTGTGAGGTAAACGGTTCTCCTGTGTCTGGATTTTCCATCATCTCTAAGTTACCATGGTCAGCTGTTAAAAATGTAGTTGCACCTTTTGACCTTACAAAACCTATTACCTGTCCCACACATTCATCGACTATTTCTATTGCTTTTATTGCAGAAGATAGTATTCCAGTATGACCAACCATATCTGGATTTGCATAATTCAAAAACATAGCATCATACTTATCTGACTGAATAGCTTCAATAACTTTCTCAGTAACCTCAATTGCACTCATTTCTGGTTGTAAATCGTATGTAGCTACTTTTGGTGATGGGACTAATATTCTATCTTCACCCTGAAATATTTTTTCATTTCCTCCATTCAAAAAGTAAGTTATATGAGCATATTTTTCTGTTTCGGCTATTCTGAGTTGACTAAATCCTAATTTTGATAATACTTCAGGAAATATATCGTTTAATTCTTCAGGAGGGAATAAAACCGGAAATTGAAATGACTCTTTGTATTGAGTCATACTCATATATTCCAAATCGAGTTTCTTCGTTTGAAATTCAGTGAACTCATTTTCAGTAAATGCTATTGATATTTCTCTCATCCTATCTGCACGAAAATTGAAAGCTAATACTCCATCTCCATTTTTTATTGGATTTGGTTTGTTAATTAATTTTGGGGTAATAAACTCATCTGTAACTTTTTTTGAATAAGAATGTTCAATAGCTGAAATCGGATTATCAAATGCTTCACCATCACCATAAACCATCAATCGATACCCTTTTTCAACTCTGTCCCACCTTTTATCTCTGTCCATTGTATAATATCGACCGCAAATAGTAGTGATTCTGCCAATAGCTAACTCATCAACGAAGTTTTGTAAATCGTGCACATAATCAATTCCACTTTTTGGAGGTGTATCTCTGCCATCAGTAATTGCGTGAATTGCTATATCTTGAACTCCAAAATCTTTTGCTGATTTCAAAACATATTTCAGGTGATTGGTTTGACTATGTACTCCGCCGTCACTTAATAGACCCATCAAGTGAAGAGTTGAATTGTTTTGCTTTACTCTGTTGAAAAGTTGGATGAGTTTAGTATTTTTAATGAGTGAATTAGTCTGGATATCATCATTAATTTTTACTAAATCTTGTTTGACAACTCGACCGGCACCTATGTTTGTATGACCAACCTCTGAATTCCCCATTACTCCATCAGGTAAACCTACAGCATTTCCAGATGTTTCCAAATTAGCCATTGGCTTTTCGGACAACAACTTATCCAAATTAGGTGTATTTGCTAAAGCATACGCATTGGCTTCCTTTTCATCTCGTAATCCGAAGCCATCGAGAATTATCAGGATAAACTTAAGCATTTAATCCAATATCCTTATTTTTGTTAACTTAAATTTAGAACATTTCAGAGTTTTTTTATAGAGTAAAATCAGAAAATTATCAAATGATATTACTTGTAATTATTCTGAGTCGAAAAGACCGTTTTGAATGTCAGCTATTTATAAATTCCGAAAATAATAACCCTAAAGAACATTTTATTACTAAAATATTGTTCTATCCGAAAGGGGTTGGTACAAAACATAAAACAAAGATAATAAGGCAAACCCAACCTATTAATTTTTCATTCTTTCCCAATGGTTTCTCAATCCCGTAAATAGGTGGATGTTGAACAGAACGCATTAAGAACAAAATTAGGATTGCCCAAATTAACCAGTTTAGCGATAAAAAAATACCCATTAATACTAAAGCAACAAACATTGACTGAGCTAATTTATTGTGGTTTCTCCCAAGTAATGCATAGGCAATATGACCACCATCTAATTGCCCGATTGGAATCAAATTTAGCATTGTAACAAATAATCCTATCCATCCGGCAAAAGCTATGGGATGAAGTAAAATATCTGAGTTCTCAGGTAGATTAGGAAATACTGCAGTTGTAGCTAACTTAAGTAAAATGGAATCTCCTAACATAAATCCAACCTCAACTATTTCCAAGTCCACTATGGTTGATAAATTGAGCCCAATAAACAACATTGGAACTGCAACAATAAATCCAGCAATAGGACCGGATGCACCTATTTCCAATAATGCTCTACGATTTGGAATCATACCACGCATTTTTATAAATGCACCAAATGTCCCAATGATTGTTATAGGTGGAGGAACAGGAATGAAATATGGAAGAGTCGCATCAACATGGTGTTTTCTTGCAAAATAATAATGACCAAATTCGTGGCATCCCAAAATCAACATTAGTGTGAATGAAAATGGATATCCATATACTATCAATAGTGGGTTTGAAAATATATCGTAACCAGCCATAATAGCACCAGCTGATAAAGTTGTTATCACAGTGGAAACAAATAATAATATATGATTTCTAGTAAGACCTTTTAGTACGGTTTTGTTAGTCACGGAGTCTTTTTGCTCGATTTGCGGATTTTTACTTTTTCTTCTCCAATTGGTATGTTAATTCTAAATGAAAAACCTGTCAAACGATGTCTTTCATTTGGAATATTGAACGATGTATGTTCTAAATTGTAATATCCACCAGATGGTTTATAAGGTTCTGTGCTAAATACTTCTTCTAAAGGCATTGATGCAAAGTCGTGGAAATATCCAAATTCATATCCCCAACTTCCCATTCTATAATACCCTAATAGGATTCCCATTCTTATACTTTCTCCTCCTGAGACACCTTTTGGGATAAAACTTCCTCTTAATCCCCAATAAGTTATCAACCCAGTTAAAACTTTGTGTGATTTTATATTGTAGTAAGTTGCATCGAAAGTGGGATTTAATGCGAAAGAATAAGATAAATTTAGCATTTGATATTTGTTTGAAGAATGAGTTAAAATCCTACTAACATCAATACCGGAACCATAGAGAGGTAAGCCAAAACTAACTCCAATATCTGTCATATTTGTTAAACCTAAGCGGTAAGTATAAATAGGAACGCCAGTTTCAGCTGAAAATGTTAGTGATTTGTAACTTTCTCCCTTTCTTAATGGTTTTGGGCTGATTGTTGGATGACCAGAACATCCAAAAAATAAAAAAACCACTATTATGAAAATTACCCGTTTCATCTTACCAGCTAATTTAACTCATTAAAACGGACTTACCAACGCCAGTCTGAAATAAGGTTGAACATTTTCCAGTTTGTAGTTTCCATTATCCCATAATTTTATATCATTTTCCCAAGCACTATCATCACCTCCAAGTCCGACTGACATTGTAAACAAATGACTTCCCCATATTACATCAGATTTTATCTCAAATCCGAAAGTTGACAACAACCCTGGATTTTCTAAATCAACTTCGTAACCTGTCAAGATTTGCCCAAAATCGATAAATGTGGCTGTTGTAAGATTTTTTAAATGCAATCCGAAGATGTTAACTGGTAATTTTCGCATTAGTGGAGTCCTAAATTCTACTGTACCGAAAATCAGACTTTCTCCGAAATGATTCTCCACACTTCCTCTCAAATTGTAGATTTCATATCGGTGCATCATCAAACTGTTTGGAAGATATATACTTTTATCAGTTACCAATCCGATTCTATCTTGAGGGAGAACATTATCAGATAAACCTGCATATTTGATTCTGCTAAACATTGTACTTCGGAAGAACGGTAACCCTTGATGATGAAAAATCTCTGCTTCAGAACGGAGGATATCTGAATCTCCATAAACTGATGATATGCCTTTTTCAATGAATACAGATGCTCCGGTTCCATTCCTTGGAAGATACGATTGTTGTTTATGAAGTCGTTGCTTCTTCCAAACATATTTGATACCGAACAAAGCTTCTTTTAGAGATTTTGGTGGTTTTGTAAAATAACTTTCAAATGAATCACCCATCCAACCTAAAGTCCGGTTTTGGATTTTAGTACTTAGCATTAAATTGTGATTGGATGATAACGAATTACCTGCATTCATTTGGAAACTTGCAACACCTTGCAAACCGTCTATTCTCTCAAAAAGTAAATTGCCTTCGTATTCTCTTATCTGTCCATCAAAATTGTAAAGATAAGCAAAAGACAAAATCGGTCTGAATTTTGCAGTCATATATCCAAGAATCACACCACCCTCTTCTTGCGTATCGTATGGCTGGTAAAACATTCCCTGAAATAAGTGTTTACCCATTGCATCGGTAAACGCACCAAATCCACCAAAATATTCATAATCAGGATATATCAACCACAATATTGGACGGGTAGTTTTTAATGCGGAATATTTTTTTGGTTCAGACATTTCTGGATAGTTCTCGTAATCAATTTCAGGTATTTGGATATCAGGTGATTTTGTTCTCCAATTGGTATATCTGTTTCTGATATTTAGCGACAATTCTTCAATTTCTCTATCTAATGCAATACTGATAATCCGAGTTGTATCCACATCTGCCAATGTAGTAGCTAGGATGTTTCCACTGTTTGGAATGGTTTGCTCGGTAAACACACCTTCTGCAACATCTGTCATTTGTATAATTTTACCGCCATTAACAGATACTCGGTATAAATTTGGAGTAGAATTTCTGAATGAAGTAAATATCAATTCTGTTCCATCAGCTGACCAAACCGGAGATAAATCTTCATAAATATCTCTCGTAATATTTTGGAATCTCGTTCCGTCTCTATTGATTGTAGCAATATCTACAGCACCGGATTCGTCCTGAATCGTAAACGCCAACATATTTCCGGTAGGTGACCATACAGGGTCTTGCACTTGAATATCACCTTCAAAATTAGTCAATTGTTTAAAATTATTATCATCAAGATCACATAACCATATTTGAGTAGTTTCTCCCGGATGAGCAATGTAAGATATTTGTGTGCCATCAGGTGAAAATTGTGGGTCATTTGCTCGTTGATTTTGAGTTAACCAACGACAATTATTCCCATCTTCATCCATAATCCGAATGTCATTAATCAACGAACCGTAAGAACCTCTGTGTTTTTCACCAATTAAAATCATTTTACCATCTGGCGACCAAGCAGGTGCAGAACAAAATGAACCATAATGGATTTCTGTTACTGTATGATTTGTATCTGTCGTTACAGTATATAGGCTATAATCCCACATTGAATCAGACTTCTTCCCCACTACCGCAATTTTTGAACTATCATGAGAAATGGAAACAAATTTAACTTCACTCACTCCATCTATTTTCAGCGATTCACCAATTTCATCTACTCCTTCTTTTTGACCTTTATAACTGTAATAATAGGTGTTCATTACTCGTCGCCATTCTTCTTCAAAATCTTTTAGTGGTTGACCTGTAACTTCTTTGAATGCTTTTTCCAAATCATACGCTTTGGAGAAATATTTCTTCTCGCCAAAATTAAAATAATATTCTTTGTGATGAACGATTTTTGTAATCGTAGAATCTCCATATTTATCTGCCATATAAAGAACTTTGGCATATCCATCATCGTGAGGATTGAGTTGAGCCATTGTATTCTTGTAAGTATGGATTTTCATCTTCATATCACTTCGTCCAACCCTCCATTTCTCTGTATAATATTCTGCAGTTCCCTCAATGAACCACGAAGGAATTTCCAACATTCCAAGAACTCCCATCCAATTTTTCAGGACATTCATCATTGCAATATGTTGAAATTCGTGTGCAACAACCAATCGTAACCACTTCATAGTCCCACCAAATCTGCCAGCAACATCATTCTGGCTGACCCATATAAAAATCATATTGGTAGGCATCGCATAACCGTTGAGGATTTCATCTTCTGAGGTAAAGACAATATCAGTTTTCCCGAAATCTTCACATTCAATTTGATCCATTATCGGTTGATATACTTGCTCAGCAATCAAAGCGCCTTTTTTAGAAATATCTTCAATTCCTTGATGATAATAGATATTGAAATGTTCTGTTTCAACAACTTTCCAATCTAACTCAGAATGAGTTCTACCTGTCCAGGTCCACGGACCTAGAGCAAAAGATAATGACAAGAATGTGATAAATGAGATTATTCGTTTCAAAATTTCTCCATTTTAGTTTAAAGTTTTTAAAGTGAAAAGTTAAGAATAAATCAAAAACAAAATCGGAATTACAATACCAATCAAAGTATAGATTCCTCCTCTTCCGGTGATTCCTTTTTTACCTCTAACCATAAAGAACGATGTTACTGCAAACAGAATCAAAGATGCTGAAAATATATCCGAGAACCAAGTCCACCAACGATTTGGATTGTAATGCAAATAATTCACCTCGTAAAAAACCGGTCGTTTTTTGAGGAATTCAGCATGTCCCGTTTTGGTTGTAGTATTCAACACAATGGAAGAACCTCCTTTTAGAAATATCTTTATCCAATTAGTCTGTGGATAATAATGGCTCATATATTTACTGCCAGAAATTTCAGTAACTAAATTTACTACATCTTCTTTTGTTGCAATACCTTTTGTCAAATTGATACTTGTTGTGAATTTTTTGTTTTCTACAGTATAATTCGGATTCCAATCGTTCATATGATTGAGAGCAATACCGGAAATTCCAAAAATGATAGAGGTTCCAATAAAAATATATCCAATATCTCGGTGGAGGATTCTGCTCCACTTTCTGACTTGTTTCATCGTTATGAAAACTATTCTGTTACTTTATGAGAGATATAAGTTATGTAATAATCTGAAAAATGGTCTTTCCCACTTGCCTGAAGAGAATCACGCATCATTGAAACATAGTCTAAAATTCCCATTTTGCGGTCGTGTTCTTCCATAGTACTTGCATCGTCTTCCCATTGTTGGAAAGTTGCTTCATCAATAATATCCTCACCCAAAGTGCCGGTAATTTCAACAATTTGACCAACGATGTCGTCGCTAAATCTTTCTTCAGCAAAAATATGTAAACTGAAATCATCAGAAACCAATAGTAGTTTTTTACCACCGTGTTTACAAATATGATCTACAATTCCAGATGTTACAACAGTTTTATTCACAAAGTTCGGAGCCATTTCTTCAAATTTCTCTAACGGAATTATTGTTGATCCTGTTTCAGTTTTAACTTCACTTTTACAGCTAACCAATACAAACATTGCAATTAAACTAATGACACTAATTTTAACTAGATTTTTCATCTTTTTCCCTTCATTTGATTATTGATGTTAAATTCAAGTGAGTAATTTACGGTTAATACACCAAACTTGGTGATATTTTTTAACCTCATGAAAATCCACTTCCGGGATGTGCTGAACAGCCATCGCTTGTGGATGTTGACCCAATTGTAGTTTTAAGTGATAGTTCTCGAGTAGATTCAAATTTATCACATTCAGGACATTTTACTTTATCATCACTCGTTGAAAATGATTGAACTAAGGCAGAATATTTATTTCCACAAGATTTGCATTTGTAGTCGTAAATAGGCATTGTTTAACTAACTCCTATTGTTTTCTTCCAATTTATCTTCTTCACAGTCATCCTGGCTGTTAAATGGTGCTCCTCAAGTTGAAACGCCTTTCTTCAACATCCAACGATTCAAGAGAAACCAACAACCAAATATTATTGCAAGGTATAACCAGTCCATCATACTGAATTTACCGCATTTTGCAATAGTTCATTTACTTGTTTTGCCATCACATTCATATCTTCTCTACCGGTAATTTTAACGATAGAATTTGTATCAATTGCTCCAATCTTGGTTGTTCCATCTTCATTATCTACAATAATAAGGTTACAAGGAAGTAAAAGTCCAATATCCGGTTCAGTTAGCAATGCTTTGTGAGCTAGAGGTGGATTGCAAACTCCAAGTATTTTATATTGTTTATAATCCTCATTGAGTTTGTCTTTTATCGTCTTTTGAACATCAACTTCAGTCATCAGGCCGAAGCCTTGTTTTTTTAGTTCTGATTTGAGATTTTCTTCTGATTCTTGAAATGATAGTGATACATTTCGAAAATAACCGTAGTTCATTCTAGATTCCCTTCTTAAGAAGTAATATTGTAAATATCACTTCTTAGATGAAAAAAATGGGAGTAAAGTTACAAATCCAATTAGAAAGAAATATGCCATGCTTCGATATACTGTTCCTGTTAACACACATTGACCGTTTCGGCAACCAATTAATTTGAAATAAAAATATCCAATTAAAGCACCAATACCTCCTGCTATAACTGGTTTTACTAACTTCTTTATGGATTTTTGCAATCTCTTATACAATGCAGAATTCCTTCTAGAATTTCATTATGAATACTGTAGAAAATAAAATTACCTTCTCTTCTGCGTTTCAGTAATCCTTTAGTAAACATCAGTTTCAGATGTTGACTAGTTACAGCTTGTTCCAAACCGATAAAGTCTTGGATGCTACCTACATTTTTTTCACCCTCTTCAAGAAACTCTACGATTTTAATCCTAATTGGATGAGCCAAAACCTTTAGAGTTCTGGATGCTGTTATTACTTTATTAATATCTATTTGTTTTTCCATATAGTAATTTAAGTAATAAAAGTAATAAGGCAGAAGGAGTATATATTTTATTTTATATATGCAAATGTATAGGATGTTGCTATATTGATCGAATAATCAACCTGAAAAGGGCCAATAAATAGGAATGAAAATGGTAGCTAAGATCCAAAATATTAATGAAAGTGGAAGTCCAATTTTAACAAAATCCATAAAGCGATATTGCCCTGGAGCGAATACCATAAGGTTTGTTTGATATCCCACTGGAGTCATAAAACAAGTAGATGCTCCGAATGCAATTGCGACCAAAAATGGTCTTGGGTCAACTTCAAAACCTACTTCATTTGATAAGACTCTTGCCAAAGTAATCGCAAATGGAACCATTATGACACCAATCGCAACATTAGAAATAAATGCAGTAAAGAAAAATGAAATGAAATAGACTATTGATAAATACATCAACAAATTGTGTTCTCCTCCTCCAATGAATTCACCTAATTGAAAAATCAAATCACCGATTAGTAAATCTGCTTGAGTATTTCTCAAAGCAATTCCGAATGGCATAAGTGCAGCTAGTAAGAATATTACAGACCAATTGATGGAATCATAAGCTTCCTGTACCGATAATGAACGAAGAAGTAACAATAAAATTGCTCCCAAAACAGCACCTGTCATTATATCAATAATTCCGAATGAAGCTAAAATCATTATCAACGGAATTACCAAAATTGACAACCACCAATATCGTTCGTATTTTAGACAAATGTTCAACTCTTCAAGAATGATGATATCTTTGTTTGAACGCAAATCTTCAAGTTTATCACGAGGAACAAGAATAAGAAGTGTATCAGAGAACTTTAATTTGATGTGAGCGATTTTTTCACGAATGATTTCTCGCTGTCTTCTAACTGCCAAAACAAATCCACTAAAACGATTTCTAAAATCAACTTCTCTAAGAGTCTTATCAATCATTGACGAATATTGAGACACAATACCTTCGACAACAACATGGTTTTTTCCGGATAATTCTTGTTGCGTCATCTTTACATCAGATAATAGTAAAAACTTCATCTCATCTTTGAATCGCATAATATCAGCAACATTGATGCGTGCTAGAAAAACATCCCCCTCTCTTATTGTCATTGAGCTTATATTGTTTCGGTATCTGAAATCATCTCGAATTACCATCAAAACATTGAAATTGAAATCCTCATCAAGTGGAATTTCTCTGTAGAATTTTCCAATCATTGGAGAATCTGCATCAACTTTAAACTCAGTTAGGTATCGACCCATATGATATTTACGAGTTAAAGATGAAATAATAGAACGAGAAGGCAACATCCAACGACTGACAAAGATATTGTAAATTGTTCCGACAATTAAAAAGATAATTCCTAACTTCATAAATTCAAACATACGGAAAGGTTGCAATCCTTCAACTTCCATCAACGAACTTACAACCAAATTTGTTGATGTTCCAATGAGCGTGAGCGTTCCACCGAAAATAGCAGCATACGACAATGGTAACAGTATTTTTGTAGGGCTAATCTTGAACTTTTGGCATAGATTTATAGCTAACGGAATAAAAATTGCAACTGCGGCGGTATTATTAATAAATCCAGAAATTATGGAAACAGTCACCAAAAATATAGTAATTGTCAACCATTTTCTGTTACCGATTGATTGATAAATAGTATCAGCAAAAACTTCTAAGAAACCAGTTTTTACTAATGAGCGACTCATAATAAAAATCGCACCGATTGTAATTACAGCTTTATTGCTAAATCCACTTACTGCTTCATCAATATTTAGAATGTTTATATCTGGAAATACTTTGCTCACAAACAACAAAAGACCCATTGCCCCAAGGGCAGTTACCTCCATAGGCAACCATTCTTTAACAAAAAAGATTACTGTACCAGCGATAACTACAAGTAATATGCCAATCTCAAGATTAATATTTGTTTTCCTTATCTAACATTATGTAAGAATTGAACACTAAAGAAATTTCGGACTAAATACTACTTTCTACCAATTACTTTTTGAATTGCACTATAATCATCTGATGAAACAATCTTTATTCCATTTTTCTGACACAAATGTGAAAAGAGGCCATCACCTTTTGTTAGATTTCCAGAAAATGATCCGTCATAGACTTCCCCTACTCCACAAGATGGACTTCTAGATTTTAGTATAGCAAAAGTGATATTCTCTCGATTTGCAATTTCTATACATTTCTTGGTTCCGTTAATAAAATTACTTGTAACATCTTCGCCAACATTGTTCAAGATTCTGGAATTTCCACGCAAAATTTCTTCTGCATTACCTTGCAATTCTGCTGGAGCTCGTGGAGTTTCCAAATTACCTTGAACCTCTGGACAAACTGGAAGCCATTCTACATTTGCATTTATAAGAAATTGTTGACTGCAATTTTTTCCATCATATCTACAGTTTTCACCAAGTATACATGCACTAATTAGTATTTTGTTTTTCACCTCTAAATTTAGTAATTAAAATTCACTTTAAAATAGTAAAAGCTTTGTGTTAATTTTTCTAATCAAATGAAAGATAAATATTAGAAATTTGAAAAAGAAAATCTTATTTATATGTACAGGAAATTCTTGCCGTTCTCAAATGGCTGAAGGAATTGCACGAAATTTAGGGTGGAATGCTTTTAGTGCTGGAGTTAATCCTGCTGAAAAAGTAAGTGCCTTCGCCGTAGAAGTAATGCAAGATATTGGAATTGATATTTCTCACCATCAACCAGAGAATATAGATAAATTCACTCAAATGGATTTTGAAATCGTCGTAACTGTTTGCGACCACGCACACGATAACTGTCCAGTATTCACCGGTAGTTGTAAACAAATCATCCATCACGGTTTCGAAGACCCATATCACGCTAAGGGAACCTATGAACAAAAATTAAAAGCCTATACAAAGGTTAGAAATGAAATCTATAGTTGGTTTGAGAAGTTAAATTAGTAATATGAACAAAAATGTAATAAACACTATCATTAAAGTTTTAGGTTTGTTTTTCTTTTTATACTTATTTCTTGTTGGTATTAAAGGAATGTCATCAGCCATTAAACATATGGGTGGTGATTTTGCAAGTCAGGTCTTGAATACAACAAGTAATCCATTTACTGCTCTGTTTATTGGGATTTTAGCTACTTCTTTATTTCAAAGTTCATCTACAACAACATCTATTATTGTGAGTATGGTTAGTGCAAGTGCAATAACTGGCACAGGATTAACATTATCAAACGCAATTCCGATGATTATGGGCGCTAATATCGGAACAACAGTTACAAACACTATCGTTTCTATTGGACATATCCGTCAGAATTCAGAATTTAGACGGGCGTTTTCGGCATCTACTGTTCACGATTTCTTTAATATAATGGCTGTTATTATTCTATTTCCGTTGGAAATGTCTTTCCATTTCATAAAAAGAAGTGCTGTGTTTTTAGGAGATATATTATCTGGACATGCTTCAGCAAGTGAATCGTTTAAATCGCCTATAAAAACTGCAGTTAAAGCCGGAGCAAAATTCATTGAAGGATTTTCATTTGACAACAATATATTCTATTTAGTATTAAGCGTTTTAGTTACATTTTTGATGCTATATGCAATTGTCAAACTTCTGAAAAGTTTAGTTCTCGCTAAAATTGAATCATTTTTCGACAGATACATTTTCAAAACTGCAATTAGAGGAATGATTTTCGGAGTTATTTTAACAATTATGGTGCAAAGTTCATCGGTTACTACATCTTTAGTCGTTCCTCTCGCAGGAGCAGGAGTGTTGAGTTTAAGGCAGATTTTCCCTTACACTTTGGGAGCAAATATCGGGACAACAGTAACCGCTTTGTTTGCGGCACTAACCCTAAATGTTACAGCACTTTATGCTGCATTGGCTCATTTGCTATTCAATATTTTTGGAATTTTGGTTATTTACACAATTCCATTTTTACGAGCAATACCACTTTGGTGTGCAGAAACTCTTTCAAGTTTGTCCGTTAAAAACAAGTTTAGTCCTCTTATTTATTTATTAATTCTTTTTGTTATCATTCCAATTACAATAATTTTCATCGGAGGTTAAGATAATGTTTAAACAAATATTCAACTTATTTAAATCAGATAGTCTTTATTCTCAAGCACTAGATGAATGCCACGAAATGCTAGATATTGACTTAGAAATGTTCAATGCATCAATTGAGTCATTAAGAAAAAGTGATTCTGCAGATATCCCAATTAACATATACGCAATGGACAGAAAAATCAATGAATTTGAAAGAGATGTTCGTCGAAAAATTATGACTCACCTAGCTATAAGTGGTTCAGAAGATCTTGGTTCTGGTTTAATTTTGGTCAGTGTAGTAATTGATATTGAGCGTATAGGTGATTACACAAAAAACATCTACGATCTTGCTGTGCAACACCAAAAAAAATTAGAATGTGGGAGTGTTGAAAAAACTATTGTTAAAATTGAAAAACGAGTATCAAAACTTTTTGAGCAAGCAATCAAGGCATTTAAAAACCAAGATATTGAGCTTGCCAGAGAATTGATGCAAACATACAAAACAGATATATCTAACAAATGTGATAAGGTTACAAATGATATCCTTTCCGCTAAAATTGTTGATTTAGATAGCTATATCGCAACATCTGTAGCTTTGTATGCCCGATATCTAAAACGAATTGCTGCTCATTCTAGAAATCTAATTTCAAGCGTTGTAAATCCATTTGAGAGAATCGGCTATCCGGAATAAAAAAATGTTTCCCTTAGTTTTTCCGATCCTCAAAGGACGAGGTTAAAGTGAAGGATTTGAAAATTCTTCAACATTCGTAAATCAGTATTCTTTTTTCAAAAATCGGATTCATCCAAATACTTGAGACAATATTGTTTATTCCTACAAACTCAACAAAAGCTGGAATAATTAGCACAAGACTATAGATGTTTATAGTGATAAAATAGGGGTAACCATCGGTTACTCCTATTAAGTGCTTTTATTGAAATTTATTCACAAATTGTTTCAATTAGTGCCGAACAAACGCGATATGGGTCCATATTGGCTGATGGTCGTCTATCCTCAAGATATCCCTTTTGTTCCTTTGACACAGTAGCAGGAATTCTCACAGAAGCACCTCTATCACTTACCCCATATCTAAATTCGTGCATACTGCAAGTTTCGTGAAGACCGGTTAACCGTTCTTCGTTGTGAGCTCCATAAATAGCTATATGTTCTACGTGCTTTGCTTCTAATTTTTTACAGGCATCTTCAATGTACTTGATTCCACCTTCTTCACGCATTTCCTTTGTGCTGAAATTTGTATGAGCACCAGCACCGTTCCAATCACCTTTTACCGGTTTGGGATGCAGAGTTGCACTCACACTATAATTTTCACCAATTCTATACAAAAGCCACCTAGCCAACCAAGTTTCATCTGATGCTTCCAATGCTCCTAATGGTCCAATTTGAAATTCCCATTGAGCAGGCATAACTTCAGCATTGATCCCTGAGATTTCTATCCCTGCTCTCATACACACATCCATATGATCTTCCGCAATATCTCGACCATATACTTCGTCAGAACCAACCCCGCAATAGTAACCACCTTGAGGAGCAGGAAATCCGTTACTGGGCCAGCCTAAAGGTTTTACTCCGTCCATAAAAGTATATTCTTGCTCAATACCAAAAAGTAATTCGTGATGTGCATTTTTCTCTGCTAATTCACGCAATTTAGCACGGAAATTTGTAGAGTGTACTGAACCATCTAGGTTAAACACTTCACACAAAACTTTTATATTATCTCCCCCACGAATAGGATCAGGAATCAACCTAACAGGCTGAAGAATACAATCGCTACTATGACCTTCCGCTTGCATTGTACTTGAACCATCAAATCCCCATTCAGGTAATTGTGAAATATCTGTAATTGGTCCTTCTAATATCTTGGTTTTTCCACGCATTTTTTGTGTTGGTTTATGCCCGTCTATCCAAATATATTCTGCTATTATCTTTGCCATTTTATCTCCTTATTGAAATTGGTTAGTTAGAAGTTGAATTTAACTAAGTGGAATTGGTGCCATCTCTTTGTAGGATGACAAAACCAATTGAGTTTCTGTCCTCATCACTCCAGGCCACCTTTGGATGCTTCTAAGAAGTTTTTCGAGTGAATCTGTATTCCGTGTCTTAATCAGTAATACATGGGAACCATTTCCTGTAGTTGAGAAACACTGAATCACATTACGATTAGCATTTGCTTCTTTAATTACATCTCCATAATGGTCTGATGATTCCGAAATGATTGTAATTAATGCAGTTACATCCAATCCGATTTTCTTATGATCCACTTTTGCTTGAAATCCAGTTATTACACCGATATCCTGTAACTTTTTGATTCGTTCGGATACTGCCGGCACTGACATCCCAATTATTTCAGCAATATGGCTTGCAGATACCCTACCATCTAATTGCAAAATGTCTAATATTCGTTTGTCAGTTGAATCTATTTCTAAATAATTATGTTTTTTATCCATACTTTATATTATTACTCATTTACTATATAATGCAATTAATTTTTATGCTATATGATGTTATTACCTTATTATTTTATGTTTTTGTGTTGTATATATTAATATTATTATTTACCAAATACGATTTTGATTAATGTGTATCATAAATGCTTTCACTTTTGTTAGTGATTCTTTGTAATCTCCGAACTAGGATTGGCACTCGATAAATCTAGGATAATTTCAAGCTTTTACGACTTGGTTAGTCGATATTTGCGGAAGCGTGTGGAAATCGAATCCACCTATGACATCACTGCCACACAACGGCTTTGAAGACCGCGGCGCCCACCAGGGTCGCGTTCGCTTCCAAAATTGTTGGTTACTTGTTTTTTACAACAATTGTATCTAAATCTAAACGGGACTTTATATTACTTCCTACTATATTTGCTTTATCTTTTGAGATGTAATAACCCTCTCGAACGGCAAATAGGATATTGCTACCAGAACTGATTTCCTCTATCCTAGCTCTAAATCCTCGAGAATTTAACTTATCAACTATTCTCTGTGCATTTTCTTTAGAGCTAAAAGCTCCAACTTGAAGTGAAAATGCATTTCTAATCTTAGGACTTACTTCAGTAGGTTTATGAACCTCTACACTCGGTTTTTCAGAAACTTCTTGCTGAATTATCTCAATTATATTAGATGGCAGATCCATTTTTGGGAATTGTCTTTCGAATACTCTAGAGTAGAACCTAGCTGTATCAATATCTCCAGATATAACAAGAGAATTTAGATACAATTTGATTGCCCGTTCTATATGTTCAGATCTTGAAAAATACCTCGGCATTTTCTGAAACCAATTAGAAGCTTGAATGTACAAACCAGCTACATAATAGTATTCTCCAACTCTCATAACAGCATCATCTGCATATTTACTATTAGAATGTCGATTAAAAACATCTGTAAAAATGTCTTTCGCTTTACTACCATCGCTTTCCAAAAGCCCTTTTAAGTACAGCACTCCAGGATCATTCGGGTACATATTTTCCAATTCATGGAATGATTTTCGTGCAATTTCAGTTTTTCCATCCAATGTACTTTGAACAAAAAAATCAATATCCTGAGCAACAACAAGCAAGTTAAAACAGATAATTGCAAAAAGAGTTATTGATTTGAACAATTTTAATTTCATAAAGAGATAGACTCCATATCGCTTCCGGTTTCTTCTAACCACTTCAAATCATTAGATGTTTTATAGTACATTCTCAATAAATCTTGATTTGATGATATCAATTGAATAATTTTGTCTAATTCTACTGAGAGATTCTGTTTATCTTCTTTTTTAACCTTGAATTTGAACTGAATCAGTTGAGCTAGTATAGAATTTTCATCTTTTTCACAAGCAGATTGAATTAGTTCCATTGCCTCCATTGCCTCACCACGATGATCATAAAAATCTGCCAAACTTGCCAATGCATTGATATTATTAGGATCTTTTCTAAGGACTTGACGCAACACATCTTCAATTTCGTGAAATCGTTCAAGGGCAAACAAAGCATCTTTCAGTTTTGGGATTACAAGCCAGGCTTGTTCAGGCATCAGTTCTGCTAATCTAGCCCAATGTGGAACGCATTTAGATAGAAGGACTTTTGCTTTTCCAAGTAAATCCTGATACAATTCTTTTTCACTGGTAGTTTGTGAAGATTTCTCATCAATCACTGAAGCTTCACGATAAGCTATTTCACTTTCTGAAGAATATGAATTACCTAGAAAATAATGAACAATATATAATTTTTCATCAATCTTTTGAGCTTCTTCAAACAAATTTCTAGCTTTATCAAATTCTCCATTTTTAACAGCATATCTACCTTCTTGAATCTTATATAAACCAATTTTATGGGGATCTGTTGTCTCAGTAACTTTTTGGTATTTAGCCAGATATTCTCCTGCTTTTTTCCAATCATTGTTTTCTCTGTAAAACTTGATTAGATGAGATAGAGCCCACTCATTTTTCTTTTCAGTAGTTAGGATTTTAATTGCTTGTTCTATAGCTGATGGAAGATTGTTTAGTTCGTAATAATCCAATGCTAAATTCTTGAACAGTTCAAGTTGTTCATAAGCAGAAATTCTTTTTCTTAATGTTAAGCTATTATGAATTTTAAGAGCTTGTTCAGGATTCCCACTTTCACGAGTAACTTGGCCCAATTTGATGTATGCTTTTACATTATTAGTATCTTTATGTATAATTGTCTTAAAATTCTGATAGGCTCCTTTTCTGTAACCCGTGATAAGCATATCCAATCCTTCTGAATATAAATCTTTGATGTTGGATTTTCTTCTCGGACGAAACCATCCATAAAGAAAATATAATCCAACAACGGAAATTGCACAAATTATCCCAACTGTAATAATCGGATTTATCATATCTCTACACTCTCACTACTATCTTTTATTACTATATCATCCTCAATTGATTGATTGCGCAAGCTGTCAAGTTCCACCTGCAAACGCCTTGCACTTGAACGAAGAGATATCACTTCGCGTTTTTGACTGATCAGTTGAACCAAAGCCATCAAAAATCCAATTAAAACTCCAACCGTGAATGTAATGATCATAACAATCCATACATTAAAAACAAATGGATTTTCAACATTTTTGAAATTAGGTAATTTAATTGACATCGCATTTCCGTCAATTTGGTTCAATTCGTTTAATTTTACTAGGAATATTACACTCACAATTAAAATCAAAACAAAAAACAAATATTTTAACAGTTTCATTACTTTATCCTTCTATTTTATGACCAAAAAGTGTTACACCTTGAGCATCATCAATTTTCACTTTTGCAATATCTTTAACTTCTTCATTAGATTTATCAAATACAACCCAAATGTTCCCTTCAGTTCTACCAGCCCATTGATGGGGAGATTTTTTACTTACTTTCTCAATCATTACATCCATCACTTTCCCAATATGGTTCTGATTTAGTAGCAATGACATTTTTTTTTGAATACTAATCAATCTTTCTAATCGTTCCTGTTTCACATTATCTGGGACTTGATCCGAATATTCAGATGCTTTTGTACCCCGTCTAGGTGAATACTTAAACATAAATGCTGAATCAAAACCAACATTCCTTACAACCTTGAGTGTTTCTTGGAATTCTTCTTCTGTTTCACCAGGGAAACCAACAATAATATCTGTAGATAACGCACAATTAGGTAAATAGGTTCTGATTTTATTGACTAAAGTAAGAAATTCTTCTTTTGTATAGGTCCGATTCATTCGGTTCAATATTCTAGTGGAACCAGCTTGAAGAGGTAAATGAATATGATTGCAAATTTTGGGATTATCTCTCATAACTTGTAGTAAATTATCATTGATGTCTGCTGGATGAGGTGATGTGTATCTTATACGCAAAACTCCACGGATGTTTGCAACAGCTTCTAATAGTTCAGGGAAGTTCCCTTCGTCGGATCTGTATGAATTAACATTTTGTCCTAACAAAGTAATTTCAACAAAACCCTTTTCAACAGATTGTTTGACTTCATTTACAATACTATCTATTGTTCTACTTCTCTCTCTACCGCGAGTAAATGGGACAATGCAAAAAGTGCAAAACTTATCACATCCACGCATAATTGGAATCCAAGCATTTACTCCTTCTTTCCTTGAAGGGAATAAATCATCATAAAATTCATACTTTGAAAGTTTGGTATCTACGATACTCCCATTTGTGATAGAACGCTCTTTAATAATTGTAGGAATTTTTCTATAAGAATCTGGTCCTAATATGATATCAACGAGTGGTTGAGATTCTAATAAATCATTTTTCATACTTTGAGCCATACATCCCAAAACTCCAAATATTAATGATGGATTTCTTTTCTTTAGTGATTTGAGATTATTCAGCCGATTATGTACTGTTTCTTCTGCTTTTTCTCGAACAGAACAAGTATTCAAAAATATGGCATCAGCATGTTCTGGTTTGTCAGTATTTTCAAGTCCTGATTCTTCTAAAATACCCGCAACCAATTCAGAATCATAAACATTCATCTGACAGCCAAAGGTCTCAATATGGAATTTTTGAGTTTTCATTACAAAATATTTAGTTGATTAAGACAAAGAGAAACTGAAATGTTCCCTAAATAATTAATTGACTTTTTCAGGTTCAAAATAAAAGTGTCCAGGATCTACATTTTTCTTTTTGTACTTTATTTCATAATGTAAATGTGGAGCAGTTGATCTACCAGTATTCCCGATTGTGCCTATGTTTTGGCCACGGATTACTTTTTCTCCTACTTTTACTTTACGCATAGCTAGATGTGCATACACTGTGGAATACCCGTATCCATGATCAATTTCAATATAATTTCCATAAGTTCCGTAATATTTTGAAAGTTTCACAACACCATCTGCGGTTACATGTACTGGTGTTCCTGTTCTAGCAGAAAAATCATGACCATCGTGAAATTTGTATCTCCTAGTAAAAGGATCGCGTCTGTAACCATAATTTGAAGTGAATTTACAGTCATAAAGTTCTACAGGATAGATTGCTGGATACGAGCGATATCTTTCAACATCACTCTTAGCTTGATCAAGTATTTCTGTATAACTCAAGGATTCTAAGTTAAACAAACGACTTAAGAAATCAATCCTCTTATCAATTTCTAATAAATTTACATTATCTACAGGTAGTAGATATTCTAAAATACCAGATTCATCTTTAGGTGTATTTCCTCCAATACCAACTTCACGAATATCATCATGAATCTGAGGTAATTTAACAAGATCCCTTAGAGTTCTATCTTGTTCTTTGATAACTTCTAATTGTTCAATTAGTAGCTCTACTCTTTTCTCGTTTTCTTTAATTTTATCTACAAGATTGGAATTATCTTCTTTAATTCTATCAAGCTTTCTAGTGTATGCCCATTCAGCAAAAGAATCTGAAAATAAAAATAATGAACCAGTAACCCCTAAAATGATAACTAAAAGTAGGATAACAATATGAGTTGGCGATATACTGAACTGCTTTAAACCAAACTGTCCATCACGGATAACAATTAGTTTAAATCCGTTTTTAAACATTTTCATTTGAGTTATGGAATATACCTAGATGAAATTTCATAGCCTAAAGTTAAAAGTACTCGTTGATTATTACAAACATGGAAATGAAAAGATTTAGAGATATTGATGACGATAAATCTTGCTTAACATTGATAAGTGCATTTAAGTTTTTTGAACTGGAAAACCTAATAAATAGATTTTTCAACTTATTTGCTGGAGAGATGTCCGAGTGGCTTAAGGTGCACGCTTGGAAAGCGTGTGTAGGTCAAAAGCCTACCGGGAGTTCAAATCTCCCTCTCTCCGCTTTCTTTTTTTATCAAATTTTATGTTAATATTATGAAAAAGGCTATAAATAGCAAAAAGAGTTTACAATTTAAAACTGGTATATTTTTCCTAATATTGAGTTTCCCTGTAGCTTATGGATTGATTTTAATTTTTGCATTTCTTGCGGCTAAAACAGGAAACTCAAATTGGTTATGGTGGAGTGGAAAAGTCTATGCAATGTCTTGGGGTTTACTCGGATTAGCTATTCTTCTTATCGGTAAGCAGGGTGTCCAATGGTTTAAAAGAGAAATGAAAGATAAGTTGTTTTCAAGAAATAATATTACTAAAAATAAATTAGATAATCATAATTTAGATCATTGAGATATGTAGTTAATCTACATTTCATTTTCTTGATTTCTTCTTTTCTCAAAAAATCGATTCAATAATTCCCTGCACTCATCTTCTAGAATTCCTCCTTGGACAATTGATTGATGATTAAAACGGGGTTCTCTGCACAATTGATATAAAGATCCACAACATCCAGCTTGATCATCATAAACTCCAAATCCTACAAAGGAAATCCGTGCATTCATAATTGCACCGGCACACATTGGGCAAGGTTCTTTTGTCACATACAATTCACAATCCGTTAATCTCCAATTTCCTATAGTATTGGAGGCGGAAGTCAACGCAATCATTTCTGCGTGTGCAGTTGGATCTTTGAGTTGTTCGCGTTGATTGTAACCTCGACCAATTACTTGGCCATTTTTGATAACAACAGATCCTATTGGAATTTCATCTTCCTTTAGGGCTATGTTTGCTTCTCGAATTGCTAATTGCATTCCGTATATTTTCTGTTCTTCGGTTAGTATCATTGGTATAAATTAAAAAGAGCTCCGAAGTAAAACGAAGCTCTTTAATTGGATTTTAGTCATAAATTGCTACTATTTCAATAATGACAATTTCTGTGTTAAAGTAAAACCATTTGCTTGTAGTTTTCCAAAATATATTCCACTTGGATGCTGTCCCGCATTCCAAACAACAAAATGAGAACCTGCTTCCTGCACAGTACTACTGCCTACTAACTCCTCAACAAGCTGTCCATTAATGTTATAAATAGTAATGAACACGGAGCTTGGAGCAGGGAGTTGATAACTAATTGTTGTTTGTGGATTAAAGGGGTTCGGATAACACTGCATCAATTCATAATTCGAAATTTCCAATTCGTAGTGGTTGTCCAATGGATCTGTTGTCGCCTGATAATCGGTTATGATTTTGTCATCGGGAAACGCTAAATCAAAAATTGCAACCTGAACATTTGCAGTTCCCTCAATGCTATAAGCAATAATATCCACTATAAAATCCTTACTTTCTCCTGGATTAAATGATACTGCAACTGAATCTATAAAAGAAGGATAACAAGAAGTACCTACACACATAGTAGATGACCAGGATTCAGGCAAGTAATTCTGAGTACGAACAAATGCTATTTGAATTATATCTTGGGTAGTATTTGTAACAAAACCATCGAATGCTGCAACGGAATCTACTTCAATATGTTGGATTAAATCGTCCTCAATATGAAATTCAAATGTTTGAGAAAATACACCACTCAACAAAACCACAAAAATGCTAATCATCAAAGTTATTTTATTCATTCCTATTGTCCTTCTTATTCATTTTGATATTGTGAAAATCCCTTTCCAAGATCAAAATATTTACTTCATTAAAATCATTTTGTTTTCAGTAATCTGATTTCTTGAGATTAATCTATAAATATAAACTCCTGAAGAAAATTCACTTGCATCAAAAATTGCAGTCTGATATCCTACTTGCATTTCGTTTACTAGTAATGCAACTTCTCTACCTATAATATCATAAACTGTCAATGTTACAAAGTCCAACTCAGGAATAGTGTAACTTATAGAAGTTACAGGATTAAACGGATTTGGGAAATTCTGGTTCAATGAAAAACTATCAACAACTATTTCATCATTTGAAGCATTTTCTACGACTACTGCAATAGCGTTTGTAGGTTCAGATTCACCGTGATGATAAATAGCTGAAACAGTAAAGAAATAAGTTCCATTTGATAGACCGGAAACTGTATAGTTTAAGTCAGTAATTAAAGTTTCTCCATTAAGTGGAGTTTCAGTGAATCTTTCCCAAACATTATATCCGAATATTTCTCTATCTCTGTTTAAATCTGCTTCAAATGTAAAACTTTCTGATGAAGCAAATTCTCCACCTGAGGTTATTACATTTCCGTTCAAATATAGATTGTAATATCCATCACCATGGGCGCAGCAAATACCATCTCCATAAGAATCATAAATTGTAAATGTGTAAGTTCCTAATGGAATTTCAAGTTGCCAAGTGTGTAGAGTATTTGCCGAAGATAAATCAGCAGGATTAATACCAGCAATAACTGTACCTGTAGCATCAACTAAATCCCAAGAAGTTTCAGCAGGATAATTATCTGTATCGATTTCTACGACAACATTAGCAAATTGAATTTCAGGATAACCCCAAGATAAAGTTACAGAACCTCCATCAACAAAAGCCTCTAAATCTATTGGTGGTAGAAGTTGTTCAGATAACTCAAAATTCAATTCTACAGCATCATCTTCTAACGCTGTAATAGAGGAAATAATAGTTTCATATCCTTCAGCACTGCAGGCTACATCATAATTACCATTAATTACTGAAAGTGTATATCCACCATTACTTGAAGTTAATACTTCATAAGAACCAGCTGTAACTAACGCTCCCTCTATAGGTTCTGAAGTATAAGCATCAGATACAACACCTGTTAAAAGTGAGTTAGGAGGGAAAACTGATTTAGCTCCTTGTAGTACAGCTCTAGTATGAACAGGATATTCTCCTCCAGTCATCTCACCTTCATTTGTTTGAACAAGCATAACTCCAGTTAACTTGGCCAAATCCCACTCAGAATCAATAGCAAATTCGTGTGTATAGTGAGCAGTTTCTCCAATTGAAGTTAAAGTAAATTCTTCTTCATAATATCTTTGTACAGTACAAAAATATGAACTTGAAAAATTATAAGTTACAATAAATTCAAGAATATTGTCAGATGTAGTGATTTCACCTGTAACCTCAACATCTGCTTCAAGAACCAAATCTCCTTGCTCATTTCTATCCATAACCAGATCTATTGAAAGAGGACTTTGATTTGATGCAACTGCATTGTAATGGCTAACATATCTAGGATAAGTATCACCACCACCTACATCAGGTTCTACTCCACCAAATACAGCTGTTGGTAAGGCCTGAACATTATACCAGCTTCCTCGGTTTGCATAATTAGGACTGGTATTTTGATCACCCTCCCACATTATAGGGATAATTTCGTAGTTATCATTCAACTCTGACAAGCCAGCACGGGCTTGTGGACAGTAAGTTCACCAAGATTCCGTAAATACTTCACCAACAACTAACATTTCTGTGGCAAATGTAATCGATAACCCAAATCCTAAAACTAATAACACTTTCCTGATATCTATTTTCATTTCTAATCCTCTTTTTAATTGATAAATAGTAACTATAATCCAATGTGTAAAGTTAACAGAAAATATTAGTGATTTGTTACTCTAAAATATTACAGGATGTAACAAAATTTACAAACATTTGGAAGTTGTACTTGTTTATACAAGACTTCCAAAACTGCAATTCAAAGGTGAAATAAGCTATAGCTGTTTAATTATAAAAAAACCCCTCAGATTGCACTAAGGGGTTTTGGGATTTTTTTTTAGGATAGCTTATTTCAACAATAGAACTTTCTGTATAAACACATAATCACCAGATACCATTTGAATGAAATACAACCCACTTGGTTGATTAGGTGCATTCCAAATAACTGAATGATAACCTGCTTCAATTTGTGAGTTAACAAGTGTTTCTATTAGCTGACCTTGGATATTATAAATGGTTATTAGCACGGAGCTTGGACTAGGAAGTTGATAGCTAACTGTTGTAATCGGATTAAACGGATTTGGATATGGATTTAGCAATGAATATTCGAGTGGAATAATCTCGTCTATTGCTAATTCAGTTGCATCAATTGTTAGTAAATATTCTGCTGAGGATATGGTTTCAATTCCATCTGTTGCAAATATCTTCCATGAACCAGTTAACATATCAACATCTTGTAAATTCATTTCATCAACAATTGCACTCAAACCAATAGCAAATGTTGTATCAGAAGTAGAATCAAATTCGATGAAGTCTAGGTCATCGTATCCAGTAAACGAATATGATATCACATCATAATCTGGATCAAAAGATCTACTCCAAACAAACTCGAGTGTGTCTTCAATATTCTCAACATTAATCACAATTGTACTGTCATTTACTGGGCTAATTAGGTTAAACTCCATTGGTGTATCGTTAACTGGATGTACAATTATTACAACGATTGCTGTATCAGAGTAATCAATTCCATCAAAAGCTATGTATTTGAAATAATCTGAACCAAAATAGTTCGTATTTGGAGTATAAACATTGTCCGAATAAACCCCATATTGAGTTGTATCAGTTATGTAGAATGTCAATTCATCCTCGTCAGGATCTGTGCCTGATAATGTAATTGTAATTTCTGATTCCTCAATTGTATCAAAGTTTCGATCTTCTACTACAGGTGGACGATTGACATTATTCACAGTTACATTCCAATTGAACGATAAATCATCAATAAACGGATAGTTAAGAGATGATTCCCAAGCAACTTCCTGCAAAATTAACTTATCAGATTCAGAAATATCATCACTATTTACATACGCAATTCCTACTGGACTTTGCTCCCACAAATAGCTGTAAAACGAACACGATGCAAGGTAAGTGCCATAAACATTCGGGTGATTTCCATCATCATTGAACAACTCAATTTCTTGATGTTCATCTCTACATAAATCCCAAGCTCTAGCAACATTCACAACATCAATCTCCAATTCGTTGCTGATAAAATCAAACGCTTCAGTTTGTTCTTCTATCATCGTGTCAAATGTTCCGCGATATGGCCATGAGTGGAATAGAATTGTTTCAGCACCGTATAAGGTTATCACACTATCAAACATCGCTACATATTGATAGAATAACTCCGGATCTTCTACAGGAGTTGCAGTTCTCTCTTGCAATACAACCAAATCCCAATTACCAGTTTGGATTTCTGCAACTGCATCTCCGTTATTCCAATGCTGCATAAGTGTTGCCCCCGGGATTGTTGAAGCATCAATGTCAATTGGGTCAGTTTCATCAGCAGATAACGCCAAATTCAGTAGATGCTGATTGACTCCTCCATTGTAGTAAGTTATACTATTCCCGATGAATAATATTCGTTCAGGTGAACGAGGTTCTTCATTTGCTATATCAAGTGAAATGGTATAATCACCAGCTGAATTTTCACCAAAATAATCAGTTATAAAATCAAACGAATTATTGTTGGATACTTCAACTCCGTTTTGCTTCCAAGAATATAAAATTGGAGTGCCATCGGGATCCTCTGCTGATACAGAGAATTGAACCGTTTCCGTTTCATCAATTACTAAATCAGTTTCTTCAGGTAACAATTCAATGATAACAATATCTTGATCTACATTCACAACATTTACATTCCACTCATAATAAAGTGAGTTTCTTCTAAAATTATCTGTAACATCAAGTGTTATTATATGTACTCCTGATGACTCATAATCAGTAACAAAACCATAAGTGTTTGTGATAGATACTTCAATATCATCCAATTTCCATAAATATTCAAGTTCATTTCCATCAGGGTCTTCTGCTATTATGCTGAAGTTGAGTGTTTCCGTTTCATTAATTGTTTGTTCAAATTCTGATGGAAGTAATTCTGTAACAACTATTTCATCATCTGCATTAGAAACTGAAATTGTTACAGTAGCAATTTCACTTTCTAATTCCCCATCGTGTGCTGTGTAGGTAAATGTATCTGTGCCGTGCCAATCTGGGTTTGGTCTATATGTTATGTTTGGAACATCACCAAGTAAAATACCGTTGGTAGGATTTGTTTGCAAAGAAAATGTTAGTTCATCATTATTAGCATCTGTAGCAGTTAGAGTAACATCTACAGTTTCATCTTCTACCACCTCTACATTAATGTCGTCTGCAATGGGTGCGTTATTGGGTATGGTAAGTGTTACGGGTATGGCAACTTCAC
>CAZSJY010000001.1:0-67266 GCA_964607375.1 uncultured bacterium | reverse complement strand
AATCAAAGTAACTGTGGAAGAATCGGTTTGTTACTTCAAATAGTGTGTTCCTCTGCTTTCGCGAGCTTCTATTGTAGCATCGGTTACGGCAATGGCTGTTTGAATTCCGTTGCGAAGTCCAATAATATCATCAGTTAATTTTACCTTTTGATAAAATTGTTCAAACTCGGTTTGTAAATGCCTAAGAATTGTTTTTGCTCTCAGTAATCTGGGAAGAGTTCTAACCAATCCTACATAATTCCACATTGTATTTTTTATGGTTAACCAGTCCTGTGTAATAAGAGCAGGATCAATTTCTTTCTGTTCTAATTTCCAAGGCTCGATATCAGGAAAGTAGTTGTCATTTTCATTTTCTATCGAAGCGTCTTTACCTGCAACCACCCCCCAAACTAACGATTCTAAAAGAGATGTGCTAGCTAAACGGTTTGCTCCGTGTACTCCTGTGCAAGAAACTTCCCCAACTGCATATAATCTTTTCAATGATGTTTTTCCTTTAAGGTTTACTCCTACTCCACCACAGCTATAATGCGCCGATGGGACTACTGGTATTTTTTCTTTTGTAATATCAATTCCTATATCAAAACAGTGCTCATAAATCGCAGGAAATCTGTTTTTTATCCATCTTGTATTTTTGTGAGAAATATCTAAATACACGCAGGGGTGGTCTGTGTCCAGCATTGTTTGGTGGATTCCTCGAGCAACTACATCTCTTGGTGCTAATGATCCAAGTTTGTGCAATGTTTTCATAAATTCTTTACCGTTAAAATCAACAAGTCTAGCCCCTTCACCGCGCAATGATTCTGATATTAAAAATCTTCCGCTTGCGTGATATAGTGTTGTTGGGTGAAATTGGGTGTATTGTAAATTAAAACATCTTGCACCTGCACGCCATGCCATTGCTATTCCATCACCGCGAGATTCTGTTGGGTTTGAAGTATGGAGAAATATCTGACCCAACCCGCCTGTAGCTAAAATTGTTTTGGAAGCAAAAATCGGAAAAATATCACTTGTAGCATTGTTTAATATCATCGTGCCAAAACAAGCAGGTTTTTTGTAGATATCCCTGCAATCTTTTGAATGATGGGATAAGGTGAGTAAGTCTATTGCTGTATGTTGGGTAAGAACTTTGATGTTTTTGTGATTATAAATTTCGTTTATAATAGATTCTTGAATTGTCTTTCCGGTTTGATCTTTGCTGTGTATTATTCTTGGTTCAGAATGTGCAGCTTCTGATGTTAGATCTAGGTTAGTGTTATCGGATTTATCAAAATCTACACCCAGTCGATTAATCAAAACTTCATCTACTGTTTTTGGTCCTTCTTTACATAATAGATGCACTGCTGATTCCCAGCAATGGCCAGCTCCTGCGGTTTTTATGTCTCTCTCGAGTTTTTCTGCTGAATCGGTTTCCCCTTTATAAACAATTCCACCTTGAGCATGGGGGGTGCTTCCGCTCATTAAATTAGGCATTTTTGTTACTAACAAAACCTTCTTTCCCAAATCAGCAGCAGTTATGGCGGATACTGCTCCTGCTAAACCTGAACCTATTACTAAAATTTCTGTTTTCATTTTGTAACAAACTCCAGTCTGATGTCCATTCCTCGTACGCTATGTGTAAGTGCACCAACAGAAACTGCGTCAATTCCAGTTTCTAAATAACCACTTAGTGTTTGTAGATTAATACCTCCAGAGGATTCTATGAAGATGTATTCTGAGTTTTGTCTAATAATTTTAACTGCATTTTTAGTTGTTTCGGGTGACATGTTGTCCAACAAAAATCCATCTACTCCAGCTGTTAGACCTTCTTTTATTTGCTCTATTCGGTCCACTTCTAATTCTATTGGTAAATCAAGAGAGTTTTGCTTGCAGTTTTTTACTGCCATTGTTATACTTCCTGCTGATTGTATATGGTTATCCTTTATCAAAATTCCTGAAGAAAGGTCTAATCTGTGATTATATCCCCCACCCGCTGTAACTGCATACTTTTCAAACATTCTAATTCCTGGTGTTGTTTTGCGCGTATCTAAAATTCTTACATTATATTTCTGTGCTAATTCTGTGTATTTCCGAGTTAAGGTAGCAATTCCGCACAGTCTTTGAATTAAGTTTAACACTACTCTTTCTCGTGATAGTATTTCTGTAGATTTTCCCTCTACTTTTGCAATAACTTGTCCCTCTGTTATCTGTGTTCCGTCCGTTACCAACATTCTTATTTTACAGCTTTCGTTAAAGGCATATGGGATTACATGTTCGCCAGCAAATATCATATCTTCAACTGCTTGAAATTCTGCTATGCTGTGGTTTTTTTTAGATACGGTTGATGCAGTTGTTTTGTCTCCTTCTGGCATATCTTCTTCTATAAACTGGTCAATTTTTCTTTGAACATATTCTTTAGAAAGAGTTTTATATTGTGTGTATTCTATCAACTTAAATCCAACATTTTTTGTAGTGGTTGCAATGCTTTTAGTCTTAATTTCTCGTTCATTTTAATTTCAGGCGTCATAGTTTCTAATGCGTTTACCATTTTCTCTATCGTATTGAGTTTCATGTGTGAACAAATATTGCATGCACATCCGTCAGTGCTTGGTGCTGGAATGAATGTTTTGCTTGGAGAAGTTTTCTCCATTTGGTGAATTACACCAGGTTCAGTTGCTACAATAAATGTTGTTGCACTGTCTTTGTATGAAAATTTAATAATACCTGTTGTAGAACCCACATAGTCAGCATGGTTTAAAATTGGTTCAGGACACTCTGGATGTGCTAGCACTTTCGCATCGTTGTGCCTTTCTTTTAATTTAACGATTTCTTTCTCAGAAAATATTTCATGAACTTGGCATGAGCCGTTCCAGAGTTTCATGTTTTTATCTAATTTTTTGTTTAAATATGATCCAAGATATTTATCTGGTGCAAAAATTAGTTTTTGGTTTTTTGGAAAGCTATTGACTACTGTTTCTGCGTTAGATGAAGTGCAAATTACATCAGACATTGCCTTTGTCTCTGCTGTGCAATTTATGTACGATATTACTTTGTGGTCTGAATATTTCTCGCGCCACAGTTTAAAGGAATCTGTTTTAACGCTGTCTGCAAGAGAACAGCCTGCCTCGATGTCTGGAATTAAAACAGTTTTTGTTGGATTTAATATTTTGGCTGTTTCTGCCATAAAATGAACTCCACAAAATAATATTACTTCTGCTTCAGTTCTTTGTGCTTGTTGTGCAAGCGCAAGGCTGTCGCCCATAAAATCAGCAACATCTTGAATGTCATCATCTTGGTAATAGTGAGCCAACACTACAGCATTACGCTCTTTTTTTAGTCTATTCAATTTTTTAAATAAATCATCCATAGTCATAATTTACATGTTTAACGGTTGTTAGATTTAGCTTAATTCTTTAGCAATAATGTCAAGGTCTCGTTTTTTTGGGCTTTTGGGTTCTCTTTTTGGAAATCCAACAGGAATAACTGCCATAAATTCTCCGTCAGGTTCCCCGAGAAATTCTAAAATTTCTCTTTTGATTAAAAACAAAATACCAAGCCATACTGTACCAAGTCCAAGAGATGTTGCCGCTATCATCATATTTTCTACTGCTGCTGCTGAATTTTGAATTTCCATGGTTCTGAAAAAGTCGTATGCCTTTTTCTCGCTTATTTTAAACATTTTTTGTCCGTGTTGTACAAGTTCCCCCGTGTTTGTTACTGCGATAACTGTCGGTGCTGATGTTATGCTTCGTGAGGACATTCTCAACAATGCGGATGAAGTGCGTGGAAATTGGGAAGCTGTTTGATTAATTAACTCAACTAATTCTTTCTTCTTCTCTCCATTTATTTGAATAAACCTCCAAGATTGTGAGTTATGTGCGGAGGGTGCTTGGTTGGCTGCTTGTAATATTGTGTGGATTAAGTCTTTATCCACGGGCTTGTCTAAAAAGTTTCTTATGCTATGACGAGAAAATATCGTTTCTAGTGTTTTGTTTTTGTGTTTTGAATTAATCATATTTTTCCTTCACAATTTCTGGAATTACCTTGCCAATTTCAATTTTTCTATGATTATAAATAGAAGGAGTTTCATATATCTTAAGTTGTTCAATTTCATTAGGAGAAATAATATCAAGGTGTTTTAGTATTTCTATTAGTGATGGATCAAGAGCTCTTTTGTTGCCATCTTGTACCTTTAGCGCTATACCTATATTTCCATACTTTTCAGTTTTCATTGAGCCCCCCCTAATTGCTTCTCCTCCAATTTTTGTTATAGACCTTCCTTTCATTGCTTTTATGTAGTCAGTGTCAAACCTATCTGTGCCTCCAACAAGAAAGGGGTAGTTTGTCATAGCATTATACAGTTTCTCTAGTTCAGGATATTTTTTGCTCCCCAGTTTTTGAAACATAGTCGCTATTTTGCTTAATGGAAGAAATGGGGTTGGGGCACTACATCCATCTATGCTTAAAATTGAAATTGAAAAATTTGATATTTTCTCAATTTGCTTTAAAATTTCTTTTTGAGCAGGATGGTTTTGTTTCGTGTAATTTTTTGTTTGAGCTTTTAGAAACAACGACAATGCCAACATCCCAGAGTGTTTACCTGAACAGTTGTTGTGGAAGTTTGTCGGTATTTCGGATGTTCTAATTATTCTGTGTCTGGTTGCAGCGTGATATGGTGGGTGGCTTCCGCATTCATAATATCTACTGTTAATGCCCATTTTGTTTGCCATAGATTTAGCTGTTTTTACATGAATGTCTTGACCGCTATGTGATGCACACATAAGGGCGAGTTCGTCCTCTGAAAATCCAAAATGTTCTGTTGCTCCTAACAAAATTGATGCTGACGCTTGAAAAGGTTTAATGGATGACCTGGCACAGGTCAAAAATTCAGGATTACCAGCTGAAAATATGATTTCCTGCCTTTCGTTAACTACAACAGCATGCACGATGTGTATGCTTTCGCAAGCTTCTCCTCTGGTAATTCTACAGAGAATTTTCATCATTGTATTTTTGATGTTTTTTGCTAAAAATCGTATTAAGTGGGTTCACTATCCACCTCCACAAAGATGCGTAGAAGAATGTAATGAAAATTATTGTAGAGATTTCAATTATTTTTATGGTTTCCGACGATGTGTTGCTTGTAAATATTTTTGCAATCTTGGTAATTTCATAATAATAAACAATTAAAAATGACAACAGCAGCCCAAGAATTGCTCCATGAACTGTTATTGCATTTTTTTCATTACTAAAAGGAATTATTTTTTTTGATATTGAGAAGATAGCATTCCATAAACCCCATACCCATGGTAACATAAAGATCGGATAATCAATGATTAAGGACATGTTCTCAGAACACAACATTCCCAACATTGCAAAAGGAAGCACTATAGCAGGAAAAATCAATCCAGATATGAAGTCACTAATAAATTTTTTCATAATGTATAATTTATAAGCATTGCATTAATTTTTTTGATTCCAATTGAATTAGCTAAAATGGAAATATTACACAAATAGGTCGATGGATATTTAATTTCTTTTGTGTCCTCTGTATTGCCTACGCAGACAGTTATAATTCCATCCTTATGTTTTTGATATAATTTAGAGACATCTATAAAATCTATGTTTAGTTCTTTCTGATACTTAATAAGTGGGTTGTAGCCTGTTTTGTTTACGTGGTCGTTGACATGTATTACTTCTCCACTTTTTCTTTTAATGTTCTTGGTGATGTCATAGACATTAAGTGTTTTACTTTGTTTTTTTATAGTTCTAAGCATGTTAATAACTTTGTTGATATTTGTCGGATCAACAATAAAACCATCTGGAAGAATTATGTCTATTGCCCTATCATATAGTTGTTGTGTAATTATAGTATTCATTTTCTTTCTCCAAACAGAGCTGTGCCAAGCCTTATGTGTGTTGCTCCTTCTTCTATTGCAATTTCAAAATCTCCAGACATTCCCATGGAGAGGTTTTTGCACTTCTTAACCCCTTGAGATATTAGTTCATCTCTAATCTTTCTTGTTTCTGAAAATGTTTGTCTCAAGATGTGCTCTTCTTTAGTGAGTGGTGCGATAACCATTAAACCTTCCAGCACAATGTTCGGAAGTTCGCTAACTTGAATGCAAAGATCTGTGGCTGCGTCCTTTGTTATACCAAATTTATTTGGATCGTTGCCTGTATTTATTTGAAAGAATATTCTCTGATTGGTTTTTTGTTGTTCGTTGATTGAGTTTAATCTATGCGCTAGTTTAATTGAATCGACAGATTGAATTACATCATAAATGGTTGTGGCTTTTTTCGCCTTATTTCCCTGGAGGTGACCTATAAGGTGAAGTTCTGTTTTGTCCCTATAAGGATAATGTGGTAGCTTCTTTTCTGTTTCTTGGATTCGGCTTTCTCCTAAAACTGAAAACCCCTTTTCAAAAGCAGAAATCATTGATGTAACTGGAAAAGATTTAGTTACAGCAACAATAGTAATGTCATTTGGTTTTCTGTTTACCTTTTCAGAGGATTTTGCTATCCTTTTATATATGATTTCTGCATTAATGTTTGGGTTCAATCCACCTATCATGCATCTTCCGAAATGTTGTGGTTTTCATGAGGTTTTATTTGTATTTCTTCGTCTTCTGAGTTTTCATTTTTTTCCATTACCCGTGTTATTGAAGAAATGCTTGCCCCCTCATCAAGTTTTAACAAGCGGACACCTTGAGTATTTCTTCCTATTGTTCTAATATCTTTTACTGATTGACGAATCATAATTCCATGGTCGGTAATAATCATAAGATCGTCTGTATCTACCACCTCTAGCATTGCAACCATTTTCCCAACCTTTTCAGTCGTTTTTACTGTTATTACTCCCTTACCACTTCTATTTTGAATTCGGTATTCCAAAACGTTTGTTCGTTTGCCATATCCTCTGTTTGTAGCAACTAAAATTGTTCCTTCCCTTTTGACTATAATCATTCCAACAACATAGTCTTCTTCGGAGCTTAGGGTAATTCCTTTCACCCCCATTGTCTTTCTTCCTGTTGGGCGCACACCATTTTCATTGAACCTTATTGACTTACCATTACTTGTTCCTAAAATGATATCTTGACTACCATCAGTAATTTTCGCGTCGATAAGTTCGTCTCCATCTCTAATTTCAATTGCGAAGATTCCACCTTTTCTTGGTCGGCTATATTGCAAAAGAGCTGTTCTTTTAATTATACCCTTTTTTGTTGCCATCACAATAAAATCTGTTTCATTAAACTCTTTTACTGAAACAAATGCTTCTACTTTTTCTCCTGACTCACAACCAATTAAGTTAACTACAGCTCTGCCCCTCGAAGCTCTTCCGGCAACCGGAATCTCATGTACTTTTAACCAGTAGCATTTTCCTTTATTAGAGAAAAATAAAATATAATTGTGTGTTGATGCAATAAATAGATGTTCGACAAAATCGTCTTCTTTTGCGTGTGCACCCTTCATTCCTCTGCCGCCTCGCCTTTGCCTGCGCCAGTTAGAGGACGGCAATCTTTTAATAAAACCACTATGTGTAATGGTGATTACCATATCTTCATCAGCTATCATATCTTCAATGTTCAAGGCTCCGGAACCTTCGACTATTTCCGTTAATCTATCATCTCCATAGGATTTTAGGATTTCCCCAAGCTCTTCCTTCATTATAGCGCTCTGAAGGTCGTGGCTACTTAAAATTGTTTTTAGTTTTTCAATCAATTTCAGAAGTTCTTTGTATTCAATAACAATTTTATATGTTTCTAAAGATGTAAGTTTTTGGAGTCTCATGTCCAGAATTGCTTTGGTTTGTTTTTCTGAAAGATTAAACTGTTCCATAAGTGCTAGCAGAGCTTCGGCTGGACTTTTCGATGCCTTGATGATTTTTATCACCTCATCTATGTTGTCGAGAGCTATTTTTAAACCTTCCAATATATGAGCTCTTTCTTCGGCTTCATTTAATTCAAATTTGGTTCGTCGAATTATAACATCTCTCCGGAAGTTTAAGAAATGAACAAGAACTTCTTTTAAGTTCATCACCTTTGGAACGCCGTCAACCAAAGCTAACATTATTACACCATAAGAATCTTGAAGCTGTGTGTGTTTAAATAAGTTATTTAGGACAACATCTGCTATTGCGTCTCTTTTTATATCAATAACAATTCTAATTCCGTCTTTATCGGATTCGTCTCTAATATCTGAAATGCCTTCTATCTTTTTGTTTCGAGCAGTATCTGCAATTTTTTCTATTAGATTTGCTTTGTTTACTTGATAAGGAAGTTCGTTGATAATAATACTTTCTCTTCCTCTTTGGCTTTCCTCAATCCGCGCCCTTGCGCGCATTACTATTTTGCCACGACCCTTGGTATAGGCATCCTTTATTCCATCTGTGCCAAGAATTATTCCACCAGTTGGAAAGTCTGGTCCTTTTATGTGGAATTCAATTAAATCTTCGACTGTAGTGGTTTGGTCTTCAATGAGAGCAATGAGCCCCGATAACAATTCTTTTAGATTATGTGGCGGTATTTTTGTTGCCATGCCTACTGCGATCCCGTCTGCACCATTCATTAAAAGGTTTGGTATCATTGATGGAAGAACTGTGGGTTCTTTTAGGGTGTCGTCAAAGTTCGGGTTCCAGTTTACGGTTTCTTTTTCTAGGTCTTTCATCATTTCTGAAGATACTTTAGCCATTCGTGCTTCTGTATAACGCATTGCTGCAGCTTTATCTCCGTCGATAGACCCGAAGTTACCCTGTCCATCCATAAGTGGGTAGCGTAAAGACCATGGTTGAGCCATTCTGGCGAGAGCGTCATATACAGAAGAATCTCCATGAGGGTGATATTTACCCAACACTTCTCCGACAATTCTTGCACATTTTTTATATCTTCTATTCCAGTTCGCACCAAGCTCAGATGTCCCAAATAAAACTCTGCGATGTACTGGTTTTAGTCCGTCTCTTACATCGGGTAAAGCACGGCTTACAATTACTGACATTGAGTAATTTAGATACGACTCATGCATTTCCTCGACAATGTCGCGATCCTGTGTTATTCCTCCAACGATATCTACCATTTCAATTCCTTTTAATTACACATCTAAGTTTACTACAAATCTCGCATTATTTTCTATAAAACTACGACGCTCCTCTACATCGTCACCCATTAATCTTGTGAAAATTGAGTTTGCTTCATAGGTGTCTTCCACAGACACTTTCAACAAGGTTCTGCGTTCTGGGTCCATTGTGGTTGTCCACAATTGTTCTGGATTCATTTCCCCTAAACCCTTATAGCGCTGAATATCTACTTTTTTATTGGGGTTGTCTTTATTAAGTCGTGTTAAAAACACATTTTTCTGTTCTTCTGTATAGGCGTATTGGAATTTTTTCCCTATAGAGAGTTTATATAGTGGTGGTTGGGCAATGTAAATATGTTCATTAAAGAAAAGTTGTGGCATTTTTCTGTACAAGAAAGTTAACAGTAATGTTCGAATATGGCTTCCGTCAACATCTGCATCTGTCATAATAACAATTTTATGATATCTAAGCTTTTCGATATTGAAATCACCTTCATTGGTTTCCTCTGATTTATCATCGTTAAAACCAGCACCTAGTGCTGTTATTATTGTCTGAATTTCATTGTTGTTTAAGAGTTTATCTATTCTTGCCTTCTCTGCATTTATGACTTTTCCTCGAAGTGGTAGTATTGCCTGAAATCTTCTATTTCTCCCCTGTTTTGCAGAACCTCCTGCAGAGTCTCCCTCAACTAAAAACAATTCACACAATTCAGGTGATTTTTCTGAACAATCCGCTAGTTTTCCAGGAAGAGCAGACATGCCATCAAGAATATTTTTTCTTCTAACTAGTTCTCTCGCTTTTCTTGCTGCTGCCCTTGCTCTTGCTGCTGTTTCGGCTTTAAGGATGATTTTTTTGGCGATTGCAGGATTTTGCTCAAAATAGTCCGTTAATCCTTCCATTATTATTGAATCGCAAATTCCCTTGACTTCTCCGTTTCCTAATTTAGTTTTTGTTTGTCCCTCAAACTGTGGTTCCTGCACTTTTACAGAAAGAACTGCCACTAGTCCTTCTCGAACATCGTTTCCGCTGAGGGTAAATGTTTTCCCTTTTATGGGTTTGAAAATATTATTTTTTGTTGCATACTGATTAATTGATCTTGTAAGCGCTGACCTGAAACCTACAAGATGTGTTCCTCCTTCTACTGTATTAATGTTGTTAACAAATGATATGACATTTTCATTAAATGAATCGTTGTATCTTAATGCTATCTCAACAGGAACTTCATCTTTTTCTTTCTGGATGTGAATTGGTTTTTCTATGATCGCAGTGTGTCCAATGTCAAGATGTTTAACAAACCCTGACAATCCACTTTGATACGTATGTGTAGTTTTGATTTTTTCTTCTGTTCTTAAATCATTCAGCTCTATTTTAAGACCTGCATTCAAGTAAGCAAGCTCTCTTAATCTTTCATCAATCATACTGAACTCATAATTGTGTTTTTCAAATATGTTGAAGTCGGGGTAAAAGGTTGTTTTTGTTCCTGTTTTTTGGGTTTTTCCTACAATTGTAAGATCACCTTTTGCTACACCAAGCTCATAAGATTGTTTGTGAATTTTGTTGTTTCTTGAAACCTCGACTATGCACTTAGAAGATAGTGCGTTTACTACAGAAACACCAACTCCATGCAGTCCACCAGAAACCTTATATGTCCCTTTGTCGAATTTTCCTCCTGCATGAAGCACTGTCATTACAACTTCTAGGGCAGGTCTTTTCTCTCCCTTGTGTATGTCAATAGGGATTCCGCGCCCATCATCTTCTACTGATATTCCTCCATCTGGTAAAATGGAAACTATAATAGTTTTGCAGTGCCCTGCGAGTGCTTCGTCAATACTGTTGTCAACTACCTCCCAAACTAGATGGTGAAGTCCCCTTTTGCCAACATCTCCAATGTACATAGCGGGTCGTTTCCTTACTGCTTCTAGCCCTTTAAGTACTGTTATTTTATCCGCACCGTATTCTGTATTTGGTAGATTACTCATATAAATCGAATATCCTTTACTTTGTTATCGTTTAATTTGATGTTTACTTTCTTGATAATTTCTACTTTTTGTAGTGACAGTTCATTTCGCCATACAGGAGTTTTTGTTTTTACCGTAATTACTCCTTTTTCAAAATACACAATTTTTGTGTTTTGGGAAATCGCCATTCCCATCTCTCTTTTCCAAACACCTTCAAGCTCTTTTCGTTCCACTTCTTCATCGAGATGGTGTTGTTTTACAAATTCGTTCAATAAGTCTTTTATGCTTCGTAGCATTTAAGTTTCCCATCAAGGTGATAATATTTTATGTTTTTGTTTTCTGAAGCGATTAGCTTTCCTGCCTGACTGTCTGTCGTAGTTATAAAAACTTGGTTGTTTTTTGATGCCATTTTTAAGGTCGCTAAACTTCGTTTTTTGTCTAACTTTGCAAATAGGTCGTCCATTAAAACTACTGGAGATTTTTTGGTTTGTTTTTCTATAAACTGAGCCTCGGCTAGTTTTAGTGCTGATAGGTAGATTTTCTTTTCTCCGTGTGAACCAAAGTCTTTTATGGAGCTGTTTTTATAAACAAACAGTAGTCTGTCGATGTGTGGTCCGAAAAGTGCTCTTTTGCTGTCTTTTTCTTTTTGGGATGTTTTCTTTATGTTTTGCAAAAATGCCTTTTCTTCTAAAATTAATGGAGATTTTATTTTTATCTCTGCTGTGGTTTCCGGCTCAAGCTCGCTCCAAACTTTTTTGAATATCTCTTGAAATATTTGAAGAAAGTCTTTTCGTTTTTTCCATATTTTTGTGCCATAAACTGCCATCTGGTGATTCCAGGCTTCTATATGGCTATCTTCATTCATAAAAAGCGCTTCCCTCTTTTGTTTTAGTGCTTTTTTATAGTTTTGAAGTGTGAGTAAATAGTGTTTATCGACAACAGAAAATAACTTATTTATGTAGTTTCGTCCTGCTTGTGGTGGTCCAGAAATAATGTCAGAGTCTTCTGGTGACATTATTACAACTGGAAAAATTCCAACTAAATCGGAAAGTTTATTTATCTGTTTTTTGTTTATTTTAATTCTTCTTTGATCTTTATAGATACTGTACGAAATATTAGTTTTGTTTTTTTCTTTGTGTATGATTTCGGAACTTAACGAAAACTTGTTTTCTCCATGCTTTATTATATTTTGTTTTAGCCCTGGGCGGAAGCTCTTCGATAATGATAGTATATGTATTGCTTCTAAAATAGTTGTTTTTCCTTTACCGTTCGCTCCAAAAATTAGATTTACATTTTTCGTAAATTCACAAACAAGTTTGTCAAAATTCCTCATATTTGACAAACTTAAACTAACAATATGCATTTCCTTGGTGGTTTAATCTATTAAACGAATAGGCATCAACAGGGTTGTTAGCTCTTCGTTCTTTGTGTTTTCTAAGGGAAGTATAATCCCTGCAGTCACTGAAGATTTTAGTTTAATTTGTAGTTCCTCGCTTTTTTGGTGATTTAACACCTCTTTCAGATATTGTGCATTATATCCTATGCTTATCTTTTCGCTTTCATAAGTACATGGTATTACTTCGTTTCCTGTTGTTATGTTTTCTGGATCTTCAGTTGTTACGAGAATTTTATTTTTTTCTACATTTAACGTAATTTGCTTTGTTGATCTGTTTGAAAAAATAGACACTCTTTTTACAGAATGTAGTAAATCTTCTTTGTTTACGATAATCTTCTTTTCATTTTCCTTTGGAATAACGCTTTCGTAATCAGGAAAACGTTCTTTTATAATTCTTGAAGTAACGGTTGTACCATTTAAAGATATTTGTATATTGTTTTCACCGACAATAAGTGTAACTTCTTTTTCGTTATCCAATTGCGGATAAATAACAGATAAAAACTTAGCAGGAATAATAACTGTCCCAGCTTGCCCTTTTACTTTTGTATTGTTTTTTAAGATTTTTACTAGTCTGTGGCCGTCTGTTGCAACTGCCCCCACTGAGTTTTCTTCTATTTGAAACAAAACTCCTTGAAGCGCAGGTTTCATTTCATCTTTACTAACAGCATATAAGGTGTTATCAATTATGTCAGAAAGTTCTTTTGCCTGAATGGTTGTCTCGTTTGGTTTTTCTGTTGGCGGTATACTTGGAAACTCATCGGCTGGTTTTCCCATTATCGTATATTTTCCGTATTCACTAATTATCTTAACTTTCCCTATGTCGCTAATTTCAAAATCTATTATTCCATCTGGCATTTCATTTGTTATTTCTAAGATAGCTTTTATTGGAATTGCAATTTTCCCTTTTTTAGCGTTTTCTGTTTGTAATTGTTGTATTAGGGTTATTTCGAGATCTGTTGCTCTTAAGGTTAATGAATCGTTGTCTGTTTCAAAAAGCACGCAACTTAAAATTGGCAATGTTGAGCGTGCTGGAATAACCTTGTTTGATTTTTGGAGTGAACTTTGAAGTATATATTTTTTTATCGAAAATTTCATTTTTACTGTCCCTGAATAAAGCTGTGTTTAAAAATAATTCAATTTGTACAAAATAACAACCAAGTAAATTACGAAAAAGTAGCGATTATAGTTACATAATAATTAAATATAATTTAACAAGATAATCTATTTTTATTTTACAAGTAGAACAGTGTTGGTAAGCCATTCTCATCTCTCAACAAAAACATATAAAATCATAGAATTAGGAAAAAGATTTAAACCAATTGTTTATGTGGACAAAGTAATCAAAAAACCTCATAAAACACCAGAAACCCTCAACAACTTTACATTGTTAAAAAACTTTTATGTAAATCCCCAATTTCAGCTCGTTTATTTTATCATTAAATGAACTTTGAATCTTGTGCTGCAACGTCAAATTTTCTATAAACCCCCAAGAATTTTCTAATGTAGGCTTAGAGCTCTTTTTTCTGTCATAAACATAAGCCAAAACAAAACTACCATTATCCAACTCAAAAGGATAAGACAATGTACTAGGAGACAAAACATGCAGGTTATCCAAAACTACAGGATGGATATTGTTATCTATAGTCCACCCATATATTCTTGAAAGATTCTCATATTTTAATGAATAAAGAGTAGCTAGAGAATCAAAAGAAGAAGGTTTTTCTTTAATAAAATGATAGATTTTACGAATTTCATCAAGAGCTATTTGTCGATCTTCTTCTGTGGGTCTAATGTTTCGAAGAATGTGCCTAACATTTATTTTTTCTCCATGTCGTTCTATTAATTGCACTATATGATAACCAAAAGGAGACTTAAAAGGCTCGCTTATTTCGTCTATTCCCAAACCAAAAGCTACCTCTTCAAACTCTTTAACTAAAAGTCCTCGCCTTATATAACCAAGCTCCCCACCAGACTGAGCTGAACCTAGATCGTCTGAATACAATCTTGCAAAGTCAGCGAAATTAGCACCACTACGCAAACTGTCAACAAGATCTGATAGAAAGCTAATTGTTGAGTTTTTAGCCTTAACACCAGGCTCAACAGGAATCTCTATTAAACTGTAGTTGGTAGAGGAGGGGTTTGGGGGAATAGAGTCTTGAAAATCAATATAGAAATTTTCTACCTCCGACCTAGTAACACCAATATTTTGCACAAAATTTTGTTGGTATTTTTCGAACAAAAGGTTTTTGTAAATATCCTCTCTCGTTTCGTTTCGGAATTGTCTAAGTGATTTTCCAACCTCAGCTTCAAGCCGCTCTTCTGAACCAAGCTCAGAAACCAATCCTTCTACATAACGGTCTAGGGCAGACGATACCTCACTTTCAGATATAACAATTAAGGTATCTTTTTCAGCTTCACAAAAAACAACATTTTGATTTATTAGAACCTCTAAAGACTGATCTAAAACAAAACTAAACTCTTCAGGGTTGTGCGCAAAATCTACACCAGACTGCAAAGCAAGCATCTTGGCGTTTTGTATTACGGTACTTCTTAAAATTGACTGTTCACCAACAACAGCCACAACACCATCAATACTATCTTGAAGAAATAGAGTAGACCAAAAAAGAAGGAAACAAAAAAAACGATACATCATTTATCTTCCTCCATTTCTAAAAAGGAACTGTTAACAGAGACTTCGAACCTCTCTTTCAGACGACCAAAAGCATCGTCGACAATCTTTTCTCTGTTGTTGTCACGAATTTCTAAGCTGATTTGTCCATATACTGAAGATAAAGAATCAAATTGATTAGAAAAATGTTCAACAGGCATAACAATTGACCATGTTCTGTTTAAGTTTTGAAAAGGTTCGCAAAACTCGTTTAACCCTAAACTAAAAGCCATTCTTCCAACCTTGTTGTAACGACCCTCAGGGAAAGGACCAACTTTTCCGCCCTCTTCGGGGTTTGTTAAACTATTATTTTTTGCAAGAGAAACAAAATCTTGTCCAGACAACAACAAAGAATATAAACTATCAGCAACAACACTAGATTTTACTCGCAACTCTCGAATTACGACCTGTTCACCCTTTTTGTAGAGCACCTCTTTGTTATCGTTATAGTAAGCTTTTACCATAGCACTATCAGGATAAACAATAGAGGATTCTAAATAATCAACATATGATTCAGAAAGAGTTTTTTCAACATATTTTTTATATTCATTAAGAACAAAAGGCTTGTTAAACAAACCACCATCTAAACCAGACTGCACAGCCAAGCGCTGAAGAACGACAGTTTTTAGCAAAACAGCAAGGTCTTCAGGAGAAGAAATGCCGGGTCGCTGGCTGTAGGGAAAACGAACAAGCCATTCAGCAAACCACTTAGGCCCATATCCCATTTCGTTTATGGTACAAATAACAGGAAATCCGCCAATCTCATTTAGGGCAGTTGCAAGTTGTGTTCTACCAGAAATACTTCCAACCTTTTTCTGCCTTACTATTTCGTTAAATATAGATGATATTGTATTAGGGCTAAAAACGACACGGTTTTTGGAAAAAAGACCCGACTCATATTGTTCTATTGCGAAGGGAATGTCATCAGCAACAAACTTCTTACATAACATTTGAGAAGCTCTATTTCCGTAAACAGAACCCAACTGAGAATAAATTGATGGTCGTTCATCTTCAATATAAACAAGATGATAACCAAAACTTGTTAAAACTGGATCAGACATAAAGTGAATGTCTGTATCGAAAACTGCACCAAGAAAAGGCTCCTTAAACTTGCCCCAAGTAAACCAACCAAGCTCGAGTTTTCCGTTTTTCGCCCCTGGGTCATCTGAGTATTCTAAGACCAAAGAATCGATGTTTTTGCCTTCTGAAAACAACCGTTTAATGTGAAATGCCCTTTCTATCGCCTCATCTTTTGAACGAGAAAAGTTACCAGGAAGCTGACAACCAGAAAAACCAAAAAGTATGTGCTTAACTAAACGCTCCTTTTTTAAGTGTTTCTTGGCAGAAACAAACAAATCTTCAGGAACCAGAGGAAGAATAGCAATTTCTTCGTATGATTCGTCTAAAATTAACTTGTATTTTTTGCTTAAAATATCACGACGAACACTAGGATTATTCTCTAATCCAATGTTCATAGCTTCTTTAGAAAAAATTCTAGTGGCAACAAACTCATCAACCATTTGTGTTCTTTTAACGCTATCCGAGGACACCCATAAAGGTTTTTGAAAATCTAAGAAAAAATCAGAATATGAATAATTTTCACCAGCAACCCTAACAGCTATATCTTGCGTATAAACAAAAGAAAAAGCTAGAACAAACAACAACTTCATGTAAAATTTCATTTTATCTCCATATTATATACCCTGTTTTAGGGCAAGTAATTTATCTAAGATGTAAGACATTATTGTAGAAATATCTTTTCTAAGTATATCTGCAACTACTAAGTTAATTTGCTGGTTCCCGATTCTTTTAAACCAATGCTTTTGTCCAAGCTCCTCAAAAAGCAAATTCATTTTAGTTACACAGAACTCAAAATCAAAACGAATCTTATCTTTCTCAAAAACGATATGTAGGTCAGAATTTTTTAAGAAGGCTCCAGAAACCCCTGTTTCCAAAAACACAACTTTCACACGAGAAGAAAACAGAAGATTTTTTACTGAATCAGGGATCTTTCCAAAACGATTTTCAAGCTCAAACTCAATCAAGTTTAAGTCAGCCTGGTTTTCCGCAACAGCCAATTTTCTATAAAACGACAACCTTAAATTGTCAATTCGTATATATTCAACAGGAATAGTATTGTCCAAGAAGAGAGAAACATTGATGTCGTCAACAGTCAAACTTACAGTCCCGTTGTAATGCATGGAACTTCTGTTCAAAGCCTCTTTAACAAAACGAGAATACAACTCAGCGCCTACCCTTGCAACTCCACCACTCTGTTTATAGCCAAAAAGAGATCCGGCACCACGAATTTCAAGATCCATCATTGAAACGTCATAACCAGAACCAAGAGAGGTGTTTTGTTCAATAGCTTTTAACCTTTTGAAAGCCTTATTGTTTAACCTTAAAGAAGGAGGAACAAGCAAATAAGCATAAGCTTGCCTGCTGCTTCGCCCAACCCTGCCGCGAATCTGATAAAGCTGAGACAAACCAAGCAAATGAGCCCTGTTTATAATGATTGTGTTTGCGTTTGGAACATCTAGTCCGCTTTCAATTATTGAAGAACACACAAGAACGTCAACCTCACCACCAAAAAACTGCCCCATTGTTTTTTCTAGTTTAGCAGAAGACTCCTGACCGTGCGCAGAAGTTATAGCAAGATTTGGAAACAATTTACAGAGCCTCTGTGTTTCAAAATCGATAGAAGCCACATTGTTGTGTACAAAAAAAACTTGACCACCACGGACAGTTTCATATTTGATAGCTTTCTGTATGAGAAGCTTGTCATAATAAGCAACAGTTGTAGAAATTGGTTTTCTGGCCAAAGGAGGAGAAGAAAGCGTAGAAATGTTTCTAATTCCCGAAATTGCTAGGTGCATAGTGCGAGGTATCGGAGTAGCGGACATAGACAATATATCAACAGCAGGTAATAATGTAGGAATTTTATCCTTTTGTTTTACACCAAAACGATGCTCTTCATCAATTACAAGCAAACCAGTGTTATTAAAAGAGATATCTCCATACAAAAGAGAGTGCGTTCCTATAAGCACGTCAATGTTATTATTGGAAAAGTCTGACATTATTTTCCTGCGCACAGACGATGCTTTAAAGCGGGAAACCAAACCAACACTAACCGAAAAAGCATCAAAACGAGACCTAAAAGAAGCGTACAGCTGACTTGCTAAAACGGTTGTCGGTGCAAGAACAAGAACCTGTTTGCCAGAGCACACAACACGAAAGGCTGAGCGAAGAGCCAGTTCGGTTTTACCAAATCCAACATCCCCACACAACAACCTATTCATCGGTGTAGCGCAAGCAAGGTCGTCTGATATTTCTTTCCAGGTTCTTTTTTGGTCTGAGGTTTCAATAAAAGGGAAGTCCTTGATAAACAAACCTTCAAGCTCCTTGTCTCCAGAGAAGGGTGTTTTGGTGGCAACGGATCGAGAGGCATAGGAATTTAACACATCCTCTACAAAATCTTCAGCTGACTTTTTTGCCTGAAGCCGTCTTTTTTTCCAAAGACCAGGGCGCGCGAGAGAATCTAAACCAACACCCATCTCGTCAGATGAAGCATAAAAAGACAACAAATCTAATCTATCAACAGAAACCGATATTTTAGCAAAATCATCAAATTCAATTTCAAGAAACTCTTGCCTTGTTCCACTAATTTCTGTTTCGTATACCCCAACACACCTCCCAATTCCGTGGTGTTGGTGAACAACAAAATCACCCCATTCGATAGTGTCTAGCTTTAGAAAAGAAAAATTTTGATTAAGTTGAGGTTTTTTCACAAACGGAGTATCAACAAACCACCCAGGAATAATATAGCTATGACCGTCAGAAATTCCAACAGAACACAAAGAAGACGATTTATAATAAGAAACTTTAGGGTCATTTTTTTTAATATTAAAAAAATTATTATGAGAAACCTTTTTGTAAGGAAAGCTATATGAGAACCTGGCTTTATTGGTATCTCCAATTAGAACGCTTCTTTTATTCAAGACAGTTACTTTCAATAAATTATTTGAAAGAAATTTACTAACAGAAAAAAGAGCGCTGGCCTGCCTTAAAGAAGGAATTGAAAATTCATGAACAGGAGAAGCTGTGATTTGAGAATCAATGTCGAAAAAGTGCATACTGATTTCATCATCTAAGAAATTTAATCTAACAGGAAGGCTGGCACCGCAGGGAAAAACATCAACAATCCCACCCCGTGTCGCAAAAGTATTTTCTAGAGTTACTACACCAACCCTTTCGTACCCCGCCTTTCTAATCCAGGAAATAAACTCATCAAAGGAAGTATGTTTTTTTACCAAAAAAGGTTCAGACGAAGGCGGGGCAATTAATGGTAAATCATAAACCGATGAAGTTGTCAACAAAATTCGCAGATCTTTTGGAAAAGAACGAATTAGAGCCAACGAAGAAGCCATTGTTTTTTCATCTTGAGAAAAGAATCCACTAAGAGAACCGCCATCTCTATGTAAGGTGGGAGGTAAAAACAATCCACCGTTTCTTTTCCAAGACAAACAAAGACGATCTCGAACATAGAACAACAAATCTGTTTCAGCAAAAACAACCACAGGGCTAGAAACAAGATCCAAAACAGAAAGAAGAAACCCAGCATGGAAATTGTCTAAACGAAGAGACAGGTCTCCTAAAGAAGCTTTTTGTAACAACGAAACGAGATGTTTGTTTTCCTTGAGAAATGATTGTTTCACGTGAAACAACTAACTCTTTAACATGATAGATAAAACAGCAATATCTGTTTGGGTAATGCCGGCAATCCTTGATGCTTGACCGAGGGTTTCAGGTCTAACCTTGATTAATTTTTCGCGCGATTCGTTTGAAAGATTATTGACAATAGAATAATCAAACTCTTTTGGGATCAGGGTGTTTTCAACAGCCTTTAATTTCTCTGCTCGCTTAGTTTCTTGTTCAACGTACCCATGGTACTTTATGTCGGTTTCAGCCGTGAACAAACTGTCGCAAGAGAAACTAGCGAGGGACGGATCAGAAGCAAAGAGGTCATAAACACTGATCTTGGGTTGCTTTAAAAACTGTGTAAGGCGAACCTTTCGACCCCCATCAACAATATTGTTGCGTGATAAAATATTCTTTATCTTTTCAATATCTTCAAAAATATTTGTAACATATGAAAATTGATTGTCGGATATCAAGCCATAAACATGTCCAAGGTGAGTCAACCTCCTTGTGGCTGTGTCAGGACGCAAGGAAAGTCGAAATTCTGCTCGAGAAGTAAACATTCTATACGGCTCATCAATTGTTTTAGTAATTAAATCATCTATTAGTACACCAATATAAGCCTGGTCTCTTTTGAGAATTAAGGGTTCTTTATCAACAGTTGAGCAATAAGCATTAATACCGGCAATTAGTCCTTGAGCGGCAGCCTCTTCGTACCCTGATGTGCCGTTAATTTGTCCAGCGAAAAATAGATTATTAATTGTTTTTGTCTCTAGAGTCGCTTTAAGCTGAGAAGGGAAAATATAGTCGTACTCAATAGCATAACCTGGTCGGATAAACTCAACATTCTTTAATGCAGGAATTGCCCTTAGCGCGTCTATTTGAACGCTTTCTGGTAGACTGGTTGAAAAACCGTTCACATAAACTTGTTCTGACCCAAGCCATTCAGGCTCCAAAAAGAGCTGGTGGCTGTTCTTGTCAGAAAAACGAACAAGCTTGTCTTCGATGCTTGGACAATAACGAGGACCTATTCCTGAGATTTTGCCGGAAAACAAAGCGGATTTATGTATAGAATCGTTGATAATACTGTGGACATCTTTGTTTGTATCGACGAGATAACACATTTCTTGTGGAGGGTTGAAACTACTTGGTGTTCTAAAAGAAAAAGGCTGAGGTTTTTTGTCTCCTTCGGACTCTTTGCAAAAGTTGTAATTAATTGTTGAGCTTAATATTCTCGGAGGAGTACCTGTTTTTAGACGACCAAGCTCGAACCCAAGCTCATTTAATGAATATCTTAGTCCCTCAGAGGGTTTTTCGCCAAACCTTCCTGCCCTGAAAGTGTGTTCCCCGACATGAATCAAGCCTCCCAAAAAAGTACCGGTTGCAATAACTAACGCACAACAGGAGATTTTGTCGCCACCCAGAAGAGTAACAGACTCAACCTTACTGTTATTTGCTTTACAGCTAATTACCTCACCAGTTAAGACAGAGAGATTAGGTTGTTTTTTTATAATATTCTTGAGAAAACTAGAGTAGGCCAACTTATCAATTTGAGCTCGAGGACTCCAAACAGCCCGACCTTTAGATTTATTCAACATTTTAAATTGGATACCCGCAAAATCGGAAGCAAAACCCATTTCCCCGCCGAGAGCATCAATTTCTTTTACCAGATGTCCCTTGCCCAAACCTCCAATTGCAGGGTTGCAAGATGCTCTTGCAATGGATTTTTCGTTTTGTGTAATTAAAACAACACTTCCTCCCATCCTTGCAATAGCAAGAGAAGCTTCAACGCCGGCGTGACCAGCCCCAACTACCACTATGTTTTTATTCATTTTCCAACGCAAAAAGAAGAAAATATTTTATCTATAATATCATCTGGACTTATTTCTCCCACAAACTCTTTCAATTGGTCTACAAAATCACGAAGCGAAGAAGCAACAACATCCATAGAGACACCGTCTTTAACCAAATTAGTTGTGCTGTCTAAAATGTTGTCAGCCTTTATCATAACAAGTCGTTGCCGACTTGTTGCCAAAACAGGATTGCTTCTATCATAATTAGCATATTGTCCAGAAATAGTTGTGGACAATGTTGTTAATAGCTTGTTAAAACCAACATCTTTTTTTGAAGAAGTATAAGACACAATATTTGTTGTAGTTCTTGTTGGGGTTAAATCTTCTTTTGTTTTGACAAATAGAACTTTTTTAGAGTCAATATCAACATGAAGTTCTTTAAAAACTTTTAGAGGATCTTTGTCGTCTACAAAAAGGACAATATCAGCATTATTAAGTTCTGAAATAGTTTTCTCTATACCGAGGGATTCTAAATAATCCTCTGTTTCCCACACGCCAGCTGTATCAACAAGGCATATAGGAAAACCGTCTAAATCAAACCAAGCTTCAATTGTATCACGAGTTGTCCCTGGAAAGGGGGAAACAATGGCTCGCTCATGACCCAAAATATTATTGAATAGATTAGATTTACCACTATTTGGTCGTCCCATCAAAACCACACGAACACCACTAGAAATTACTTTACCAAAACCGGCAGTTTTTAGCGAGGATTTCAAGGTCTTGGATATTACCCTTAACTTTTTCAAAATATCTTTTTTAGAAGAAACAGCTATCTCGTCTTCAGAAAAATCCATTTCATGCTCAATCAAAGAGAGAAGCTCTAAAACCCGTAATTTTAAGTTTGCGATATTTCTAGATAGCAAGCCACTTAAATTTGTTAGATTTACAGAAGCACACATTTCTGTTTTCGCTGAAATAATGGAAGAAACAGATTCTGCTTGAACCAAATCCATTTTTCCGTTCATAAATGCTCTAAAAGAAAACTCACCAGGACTAGCTGTACGAATACCAGATTGATATAAATCACTCAAGATAGATTTTGGTATATAGTCGCCACCATGGCAAGATATTTCAACAACATCTTCTCCAGTATAGCTGTGAGGAGATTTAAAATAAGTAATCACACAATTATCTAATAATTCACCGGAGTGATGTGAATAAATAGGTGTATAAGTTACATATCTTGGTACAATTTCAATTCCACCCGTCAGCTTAGAAAGGAAAGAAATTAGATCCCTGCCTGATACCCTAATAACTGCAAGTGCACCAACACCGTGAGGGGTAGCTAGTGCAACAATAGTATCATCACGACGATACGCATCCATATACGGTACTATTCTTTGGCTAGTTGAGCCTTAACAGATTTCTGTTGTAAAATATTAAGAATATTTGATACTGCGTAATATAAATTCAAGCCGGAGGGGAAAGAATTAAATATCAAGAAGAAAAAACCTGTCATCATATACATCATTGGTTTTTGAGACTTATCCATAGAAGCAGAAGAAATTTTCTGCTGGAGGAACATAGTTACACCCATTATGATCGGAAGGACAGCAACATGTCCCCCATAAATAGGAATACTGAAAGGAAGAGAAAAAACAGCATCGGGGCTTGATAAATCTGTTATCCACAAAAAGAAAGGTTCACCCCTAAACTCTATAGTATTTCTAAACACCACAAACAAAGCAAATAACAATGGCATCTGAATCAACATTGGCAAACAACCACCAAGAGGGTTTACGCCATGTTTTTTATAAAGAGCCATTACTTCTTGGTTCATCTTTTGAGGATTGTTTTTAAGTTTTTTTTGTACAGCTTTAACTTGTGGTTGAATCAACTGCATTTTCTGTGTCGATTTTGCACTCTTTTTCATCAGAGGGCCAGTTATAATACGAATTAGAAAAGCAAAGACAATTAAAACAACACCATAGTTAACTACAACAGAACTAAAAGGATTATGAAGAAAAGTCAACAACTTTAACACTAATTTACTTATTGGTCTAATGAAAGAAAAACCCCAGTTCATAGAGTTTTCGATGGTTGTGCCTGTGGCACGCAAACTCTCAACTTGTTGTGGTCCTAGATAAATTTGGGATGAAATTGCGTTAACGGAAACACCATATCCAACTGAGGTTTTATAAACGGGGGTAATTTCACGCTCCCCGAAGAGAATATTGTCAGCTGACATAGTAGCGTAATCACCAGTAGATTCAGGTAATATTGCGCCAATAAAATATTTGTTTTTAACTGCAACCCACTCGGTGTTACCCTGATAAACCTCTCTTTTCATGCTCGAATTTTTTGTTAGAGATATTTTCTCAATTTCTTTAGCTTGACTTATGGTTGCAGCCCCGTTTTGGACATCCTCTTTTTCAATAGACTCTGTTGGAGAAAGACCACCACCCCAAAGTAATTCAAAAGTTTTACGGTAAGAATTTTCAAAACCGTCAAGCAAGTATGAATGATCTGTAGAATACGAGTTACCATAAATAGTAAGTCTTTTTTCTATTGACATACCAGATTCATCTGCATAAGAAAAAACAAGTGTAGTGTTTTCATCACCTGATAAATAAATTTTAGACCCATCATCATAAGAAACATTGAAAGCATCAGAAAAGTTGTAATATTCTTTCGTGTCCTTATCAAACATTGCTAAACAAGGCCTGCAATCGTTATCTATCATATTTAACAAAGATACATTTAGTGTATCGACATAATCACCAAATGAATTATACGAACCAGAATAATTGTTAAGGGTAAATTTAGTGAATGAACCTCCAGATACATTTGAAATTTCAGCAACAAACAAGTCCGTATAAATTGTAACAAGTTTCTCTTCAACATTTATGGAGGCAGCAATTGGTTCAACAAGACTTTCTTGTTTAATTTCTGTAATATTCGGAGTTTCTTCGCTCCGTTCAAAAGTAGTGGAATTTTCCTCGGCAGCAGGCTGTGGTTGGGAAACGGGAGGAGCAAACCACATAAAATAAACAACCATAACAATTGCTGACAAAACAATAGCGAGTAGATTTCTTTGAACGGTATTCATATTATTTTACTGGATCCCAACCATTAGATTTAGAAAAAGGATGACAACGGAGGATTCTTTTAACTCCACCAACAACACCTCGATAGGGACCTTTTAACTTTACAGAATCTATCATATAGTCAGAACAGGAAGGAGAAAACCGACAAGAGGGTTGAAGCACAACGCTAATAGTATGTTGATATACCTTAACCAAAACAATGATTAAGCTAACAACTAATTTTTTGATAATTTTTATATAATTCATTAAAGCAAACTTCAAGCTCTCGATATGAAAACCTAGTTTTGTTTGGTTTTAGAATGATTGTGCATCCAAAACCTAACAATCTATATTTTTTAAACAATGAACGACATCTTCTTTTAAAGAGCGCTCTGTGATAAGCGTTGCCATATTTCCGCGAAACAATAAATCCAATTTTGGGATTATCATCTAATTTATATTTAAATAACAAATCCCCGACAACCAGGGATTTTGTTTTGTGGTAAACTTCAGAAAACTCAAAAGAGGAAAGCGACCGCTTCAACTACGCAGACAGAACCTTTCGACCTTTAGATCGCCTTCTTGCTAAGATAGCTCGACCTGCTTTTGAACCCATTCGCTTCAAAAACCCGTGTTTGTTTTTTCTTTTACGATTACTGTTCTTAATTTTTAACTTCATAACCTACCTGTTTTTGATTCTAATTTAGCCTTGTATATTAAAAACAATTAAGTAAACACTAAAAGACATTTTTATTTAGAAAAAACTAAATTTAAAAAAGAACGAAATTTTATTTACCAAAAAAAGAAAAATGTGTTTCGCCTGATATTGAGTGGTGAGTTTTATAACCAAGTTCTTTGATGGTTTCTATTAAAGGAAGTGGAGTAAAATTAGTTGTAAGCAAAACAAACTGGTTCTTTTCAATTCTCTTCATCAATCCAATAATAGTGTTGAGAGGATGTTCCCCTCTTGACAACATTTCTACACCATCCACAATTTTCACAGGATTACCAGAAATCCACTTAGGTTCGTTTTTTGAAGGCACATAACTTTTTGAATCGCCTGTGTGCTGTAGTCTTTGCGTCCCTACTATTTCCCTAAGCATATTAACAAACTCAAAGACATCTAATTTTCCAATTTGAGCAATCTTTTCTATGGTTGCCAATTTAGCCACTGTCCTTCTAAGAATCGGATTTCTAAGATTTTTGAATGGAGGAGCTATGTTCATAATCCTATCTTCAAGTTGAGGATATTCTTTTAATAGATCAAAAAGTTTTGTTGATTTTAGTATTTCCATTATTACCCCGTTTCCATTTATGTATCATAACTCAACAATCGTTGTTCACCCTTTAATTCCTTGATTTCTGTAACATCCTGGGTTACTTCAAGTGTCCCGCTATAATTGCCTTCAGCGTCTCTTATGGCATAGTAAACAATATAAATCAATTTTTGTCCCATTTGAATCCAAAATCTTGCTCGCTTTTGTTTTCCTGATTTAAAGTCATCTAAGATTTGATTAACAATATGAACACTTGAAGGTGGGTGGCAATATTGAACTTTTCTGCCCAAAATAGCTCTATTTCTATCGAAGACTCTGTCTGGACTATTGCTGAAAAATCGCACATCGTCATTTTTATCTACATAAGTAATATCAAAAGGAAAGGCACAAAACATTGAGATTAATTCTTCAACAGAAAATGAACCAGTTGGCATTTGAACTATTCCGTCGATGTTCTTTAATTTTATCTCCTCAATATCAACATCTTCTGATGGAGTCCAGATAAATTCTGGAACATACAAACAAAATCCAATTTCTTCAGATTGTACATAAATTTGATACCATTCAGATTCTGATAACATATCAAGCGCAATCGGAAACATTATTTTATTTTCTTTATACACCATTTCTTCTAAAGCAATTACTGCTGGTAAGACAGCCATTTCATTAAAAGGCATTGCTTCTGATTTAGTTATTTCATCAATTTGTTGTAATCCAGAGATTGTCGTTTTTAGTAGATTCCGCACTTCGTCATCCTTACCCCACATAACAGCGGGAGGTCCAGGTTTTCTGTTTTTTTCAAAATAAGGAAAGAGTAGATTTTCCTTTCTACGATAGTGTTTATCAACATCCATTAAATCATTTAGGTGTTGTTGGATTTCCCTCATTTTAGGAAGAGCATCTCTTTCAGAAGAATTTTCAATATCTTTTATGAGCAATTTAACCAATCCCGTTTTTTCATTTATAGCAATATTTTCTTGAAAAAAGGTATGCACAGGGTGCCCAGGAATAGTTTGGGGAATTTCCTGAGCATCTAAATGTGATTTTAGAACATCAGTGTGTGTATCGCAAAGTTTTTGGATATTCTCTTGTGGTATTCCTTCTTCAATCAATTGGATTTCCATAGCAAAAACATCAGAATAGTCTGCCTTATCAAGCAGATCCTCTAACTGTGATTTTACTTTTTCAGAATCCTCACCATCATGAAGTTTTCTTACTAAATCCTTCATAATATTAACTCGTTGTTGTTTTTGGTTGTCAATAATTTCGCTCATTTATTCTCCGTGTATAATTTATTTTGATGAAGTTGGCTTTATGAAGCTACAGAATTAATACTATATTAGTCGCATATAATTTAAATGAATATGAATCTCAATACCAAACTAAATGATAGGATTAATTTGTTTCTCTCAATTGCTTTAGAAATTAGTTCTAACATTTATTGAGAAACAGCTGTATAGTCAAATTCTGAACCTAATGCACTGTGTGGAACTAAATAAACTGCTATTAAAACTAAAGTAGCTGTTAATACTACCCAACGACTACTTGGTCTACTTCTCAATCGAAAAAAGGCAATAAACCACATAATCATTGCGACGATGGTTTTATTGTCAGTTAAATCGTGACCCCATGGCCAACCCGTCCAATATGCGTCAAATGCAAATTTCTGGACAATTGGACCAAGAATAATTCCCCCCACAAACAAAGAAACGGTAGTGACATACGCCATTTTGTAGGTACTTATATTTCTAAACAAAGCTTCAAGTCCTGTGCGAGTTGATAATAACATTGCAATAACCATAAATAAGATGTGTGGATACAAAATCGTCCGAGGGACATGCCCTTTAAAACGAATAATTACAGGTACTTCAGTTAATGAAGTATTATTGATATAAACTTCATATATTCGTTTTCCAGCAAGCTCACTTAAAGCTGGAAGTTTACCAACAAGGCTACCATTTTCCCAAACCATAGGAATACTAGACCAGTTGTCGTGGCTTCTAAATCGTTTATGTCTGAAGTATCCAGTTATTGAAGAATCCTGCACAGAAACAACAACGGGTACATCCACCCCAACATCTTCACTACGAATCAATTTAAATGTACATTCATAGCCATTTATTGTTTTAGTTCCTTTAACCGGATAGGTTGGACCGGTTTTTTTCTGATAAATCACAAAGGATAATGTAAAAATAATTGCTATAATCCATAAAATTGCTGAGTTTTTTAACATAACATTTCCTTATTTATTTAAGTGAACTAGTGTTATTCCAATTTCTTTGGCGTGTTTTTTAATTCGTTCATCGCGATAAAACTTACCATAATAAATTTTTTTTATCCCGGCATTGGCAATCATTTTGAAACAATTATAGCAGGGAGATGCAGTAATATAAATTTCTGCACCATCAATTCCAACACCATTACGAGCTGCTTGGACAATTGCATTAGCCTCTGCGTGAATTGTTCTCACACAATGCCCATTTTCCATTTCGTGCCCATTTTCATCGCAATGAGGAAGCCCACTAATACTTCCATTATATCCTGTAGATAAAATATTTTTATCTCTTACAATTACAGCCCCAACATGATTTCTATCACAAGTCGCTCGTGTAGCGATTTCTTTAGCGATATTCATAAAATATTCTTCCCAAGGTACTCTTGGATTATTACTTTCATGTTTCATATAACTTTTCCATTATTAGATTGATATTTTTTTTCAATATAGCCCCTTTTTGATGGGCTTCTTTCCATTCTTCTAAGGGCTGTGAGTCCCAAACGATTCCGCCACCAACTCCATAAGTTCCTATGTTATTTTCTACCGTCATAGTACGAATTGCAATGTTAAAATCTAAATCACCATTTGGTTTGATAAACCCAATTGAGCCGGTATAAATACCTCGAGTTCTATTTTCTAATTCGTCAATAATTTCCAACGCTCGTTCTTTTGGCGCCCCAGTTATCGAGCCACCGGGAAACATCGCGTTGAAAATATCTGTTTCTTTAACATCTGTCTTCAAATCTCCATAAACCCGAGTGACCATATGGTGAACGGTTTCAAAAGATTCAATATTGTAAAGTTTATCAATTTTAACAGTACCAAATTTGCAAATTTTTCCAATATCATTCCGCAATAAATCTACAATCATTAAATGTTCAGCACGATCTTTTTTGCTATTAAAAAGTTCATCAGAGAGTTGTTTGTCTTTTACAGGATTTTCTGAACGAGGTCGAGTACCTTTTATTGGAAAAGTATCAATTTTACTACCCTGTCTTCTGACAAATCTTTCTGGAGATAAAGAAATTATCTGATAATTTTTAAGATTTAAAAAATACCCAAAGCTCGGTTTCGCAAATTTGCGTAACTTTAAATATAAGTCAAACGAATGTCCGTTTAGTTTAAATTTCTTAGAATGCGTATAATTTATTTGGTAAGCATCACCTGCTTTCAAGTAATCTTTTATGGTTTGGATATCAGTTACATAAGTTGATAAATCTGGGATATCTTGAATTTGTGATAGAGAAACGCATAAATCACTTTTTGTGAAGGAGTTCTCAATTTTATATGCTTCAATTTTAGATGGTTTTCCAAACCAAAACAAGGGTATATTAGTTTTTTGTTTCTTGAAATTCCTGTGAGGAAACAGAAAATCCTTAAAATCATAAGATATGTACCCTAATGCAGATATGGTATCAGAATACTTTTTCCAACGATTGACAGTTTCTTGCAATACATGTAGAGGGTTTTCTTCTATTGATTTCCCATTTAACAAACAACCTTCCGCAGAATATTCTATAATCTCATCAAACCCCCATATTGCATAACTTTCTGAGGTTTTCTCCCATTGGTCAATGAGAGCATCAGGTTTCCCGAATTGTTTAATAAGTGATTGTATTTCTGTCATTTACAATTTTTCATTGGTCATTGGAGATTTGTTAACTAATCCGAATGTTGTGAAATTGAAAACTTTTGGCGAAGGAATAGCATACGAAAATACTCTGTTTTGTTTCAGAAAAGCGTTAAGCCCAAGCTTGTTTACATTAGCAACGGACACTTTGTTACGACTTCCTTCAATTCGTTTTGAAATAGATGGCAAAGCTGGTGGCGTCCATTTCAGCGTATTTCCAAAAAGATGCAATAATTTCAGCACGACATCATCGTCCCAATCTGGATTAAACTGAAATTGACGACTTTTGATATTTAGGTGTTTACTTGTGAGTTTGCTGTATTGGGAAATTGCTCCAATTTCTTTAAGTTCTGGGTAAAGGATTTGGTCAATTCTTTTCTCAAAAGTTTTTGTATGAACATTTTTTAAGAGCAAATCCCATTGAAAATCAGGCATTCGTTTTTTCCAAACCTTAACATTGTCTGGGAAATTTTGCACTTTTAGCCAAACTGAATCTGAATGTAAAACCAACAAACGGGTTAATAAGGTATTCTCAATTTTGATATTATGTAACCACAACAAAAATATAATTGTAGAAAATGGGTATTTTTTAATAAAATCTTTTATGGTCAAACCAGCTAAAATATTTGGATTGCAAGACGAACCGAATCCTTTTGGTATTTCACCGTCCACAGAAACAATATGCCCACCAATAGCACGCCCTTGTTTAGGAAGAATGTTTAGATCCACCCAAACAATATCTTTCCGATTTTGGATTCCATTTTTTGAAATCCATAAATTTTGCAGATCGTAGAATCCTTCCAACTTCCATCCCAAGTGATGGTGTAGAAAAGAAGCACACAATAATCCGTCGTAATCAGCTGAAATTATGAAGCGCAGATTATGTTCATTTAACCACGGAAATTGTTCAATCACCTTAATTTTATCGAAAACCATATTAGTAGATTAAGTAAAAACAGTTAGATTAATGGAGAAAAAAGTGTTAAATTCCACAAATTTTGTTTAATGGAAGGAATTAGAATGAAAAAGTTAATGTTTTATATGGTGTTGTTATTTGCATTATTTTCCATAGTATTTTCTCAAACAGAGGTTACTAAAATATTTTGGGATAGAGGGTATTTTGTAAATGGAGTTAGACCTGCTTTGTTAGGAGGTGCATTCACAGCAATTTCAGATGATGAAAATGCATTAATGTATAATCCTGCTGGATTATCATTTCAAGAAGGTGGTTTTACAGGATATCTTGGAGCAATTGTACACCCAGAAGATACAACTAAAATTCATATTGTAAGAGAACAGACAATCAAAGTAAGAGGCGTAGTTGCGGTGACATCCAAAAATAAGAGTTTGGGGTTTTTCCTCGACCACACTACTACTATTATAGAAAACAATATAAACGAGAAAAATCTGCCCCTTTTTTCATTTGGATTATCTAAAAAGTTTGGCAAAAAACTTTCAATTGGAACCAGCATAAAGCTTGCGTTTCCTAAATACAAAGAGTCGAGAATTGGCTTAGAAGAAACTACTATCTATTCAACTGGTAGAGGAGTTGGAGGAGGTATAAACCTTGGCTTATTGTATAGAGGAAAATTGTTGTCGTTAGGTTTGGTGATGCAAGACGTGCTTGCTTCAAAGCTGACAATTGATTTCAATTATCCCAACGACGAGATAGAAACACACTCAACTCAGTTTGCTGTACCAACTAAATTTCGCATCGGCACTGCACTGCGAATTCCAAATATTCCTATCATCAAATATCTGATTGGCGATATCATTCCAACTTTTGAAATCAGTTCATTCGAAAACCCTGGTGATTTAGAAAATATAGAAGATGATCTATCTTACAACAATGTTCATATTGGATTAGAAGCAGAATTTCTTCGTTTGGGATGGTTAGCTCACGGCACTTTCAGAATAGGAGTTAAACACTCCGCAATAACAGATTGGGAAGGCAATGAATTTTTGTTGAACGAAAACAATGCTTTCGTTCCAAACTCACAATTATCACATACATCTGTAACTATCGGATTGAGTGGACGAGTATTGATTGTGGATGCAACAATCGGAGCAGCATTTACATTTCCTCAACTTGAAGATGGAGCTTTTGCAGGATTTGAGAATGAAGTTCTCAATGAAAGACGAACGAGTCAAGTATTTATAGCTGCTGGAATTTCATTCTAAAAAAATCCCTAAAAAATATTTCTCACGTGAGTTTTATAGTTTTTTTGCTAAAATTATTCTTTCAACAACTCTCCATGTTTCACTAGAATAAGAACCAGTAGCTTCTAGTAAAAGTAAGTATTGACCAACCCTACATTTTTTACCGGTGGACATTTTGCCATCCCATCGAATAATTCCTTCCATCCCTACTCGTTCACCATTTTTCAGAGAAGCAACCTTTCGTCCTTTCGAATCATAAATATCCGCCTTCATAACTGCCAATGTAAACGGTAATTGATATGCAATTATGAGCTCATCTTCAAACCCATCATCATTAGGAGAAAACGGATTTGGTGAAAGTACTATAGAACCCTCAACTTGAATAGTTTCAACAAACAAAGAGTTTTCTTCATTCGGAGTTGCACCCACAGCGGAAACTGATGTACCCCAATTTTCGGGATTGTTAGAGTCTAGGAAATATGAAACTCTCTCAAGTGAAAATCCATCTCCACCACCCCAATTAGGACTGTAGTGAACATGGTCTATCATTTTTCCTGTAAGATCGAAAAGATACACATCGTCACCAGAGTTATTGAGTGTTGGAAAATCTAGCTGAAAAACTGAGTTATTCAAAAGAGAGTCTTTTGAAATTACAGCGAAACCATTCGTTTGGATATTGTTAATACTAAAAAGTCCACTTTCATAAATTCCATCATCTGAAATCATCCATCCGTTTAGGTTGATAACTTCATCAGATATGTTAACTATCTCAACCCATTCTGGGGCACCAGAAAGTGGGTCATACATAATTTCATTAATCAGTACATTGTGATAATTGTATTCGACTTTTATTGTATGACCAAGAGAATCATTTGTTTGATTATAATCACCTTCAGTCTGAATATGAAATTGAAAACAAAAAGCTCCAGGGTCAAATTGATGGTTTAGCATTTCAATTATATTGTTTTCTTGTGAAAATAGATTTACCGAAGTTACGAATTCATCATCAACAAACAAGCTGGTAGACACTTCAGTTAGCCCAACATTTGTCAAAGAAATATAAATGGTTGTGATTTCATTCGGTTTTGGGAAAAGCGGTGTATTCCAAACAGAATCAATACTAACATCAGAAGAAAACCCAGCAACACTATTTTGAAAACCAGGAGTTCCAAGAGAATCCAAACCGATACGCCAATTTAGAGCTGTGTTTGGATAATCTAGAACGACTTTTTCTAGAGAGTAACCTTCTTGAATTCCTGTGTTCCACCCCATGCTAGAAACAGTATCTTCCAAGTTTGAAATCAAAAACAGCGAGTCCGCAGTATTATTCAAATTATTTCCAATGGTAAGTCCGTCAACAAATAGAATATATGCATCTTCAGCAATTAAGTTGTGATATAAAACTCCATCATAATCCCCTTCAAAAACTACAGCATAACAACTTGGTGGAATTTGAAGTTCTTCTCCGATAATATTATCTTCAGACATTAAATCAGATATTTTCCATCCTGCAAGGTTAATAGTTGAATCAGAACAATTATATATTTCTACGAACTCATTTGGAGAGTCGTTTCCTTCTAGATTGACCATTACTTCAGAAATAGTAATGTTAGGAATAGCAAAACCAAGCGACAGAAAAGAAAGTAATAGCATAAAGATAATGTAAAACACAGCAATTATAACAACCAAGCAATAAAAAACATAAAAAGTGTTGACTTTTAACAAAGATTATATTGAAATTCTTTGCGTTCTTTTTAACTACAAATTCAAGGTTTAGCGTATGAAACACACTTTAATAAAAAATAGAATATATTATACAGTTTTTATTAATCTTCTTCTCATTCCACTAATAACAACAACAACTTTTGCTGGAAACCTGGGTAAAATTAAAGGTAAAATTACCAACAAAGAAGATTTGCCTATCATTGGGGCTAATGTCATGATTATTGGAACGAGTTTAGGAGCTGCAACCGACGTAGATGGAGAATATACTATTTTACAAGTTCCACCAGGAATCTACGAAGTTTCCTCTAGCTATATAGGATATTCTAAACTCATTACTAAAAATGTTAGAATCACCAGCGACATAACTACAAAACTAGACTTGTTGATGACAGAATCTACAATAGAAGGAGATATAATAATAGTAACTGCAAAGAGACCGCTGTTCGAGCGAGGTGCTACAAACGAAGTTAGGGCAGTGCAAAGCGAGCAAATACAGAACCTCCCAATTAGAGGCTATACTAATGTAGCATCAATGCAGACTGGTGTTGTTGTAGATGATGACGAGAATATGCATGTTAGGGGTGGGCGCAGCGATGAAACAGCGTTTTATGTTGATGGGGTTTACATGAATAATCCATATAACTTGGATAGATCTGGAGATGTTCCAACTTTAGCTATGGATGAAATTTCTATGCAGATTGGTGGTTTTGGTGCAGAATATGGCGACGCTAATGCTGGTATAGTGAATGTTACTACCAAAACTGGAGGTGAAGAGTTTCATTTTTCTTTGGAAGCTTTTAGTGATGGATTTTTACCGAACAATCCAACTATAGAATCTGACAAACCCCTCGCGTATTCCTATGGAGAAAACTTGTTTTCAGCAACAATTGGCGGACCTGTACCAAAGCTTGGCTTTATTAAATATTTTGGGTCATACGAACATAAGTCAATGTTAGATGCCGATCCGTCATCTGGAAGTTTTGCTGTTTATACAGGAGATATTTCTTCGACAGGAATTCCTATTACAAATGAAACTTTTACAGATGAAAATGGAAACAATGTCTATGATGTTGGAGAAAGTTATGTTGATGCGGATGGAAATGGACAATATCAACCTTATTTAGCAGTAGATGATTCATTAATTCAATTTATGTATGGTCCAAAAGTTGATAATTTTCTATACCAAAATACTTTCATTGGTAATCTACTCTTCGATCTAAAGCCTTTTACTAATCTTGCCTGGAAACTAAAACTAAACACAAGCTACTACAATAAATTAGCAACGGATTATTATCATTCGAGAAACCTGTTTTCTTTTTACAACGATGCCAGTGATGAAAATGAAATAGGATTAACAGGAGAACTTAAACATAGATATAACATTAACGAATCAACAACAGGGACATCGATGATTAAGCTATACGGGAATATACCTGGTGTTGAAAAATTATTTTTTGGGCTCCAATATAGCCATTTCACAGATTCTTATGAAAGATATGATCCAGTCCTTAAAGATGGATTTGGCAGGTTTATATACGATGATGGAACTGTATCTGATTTTGAAATCCCATTTATACAAATAGGTAAAGAAGCAGATTATTTCAATCCAACTTGGCTATATACTGACAGTACCTATTCATATTCAGAAAACGACAGCACGCTTAACACTTACGAATTTGATTATTGGAATGATAACCAGAATTATACTTATATTGGAACTATTTATGGGGACACGGTATGGGTAAATCCAATGTATTCAAATCCCGGAAGTTTACCTGCTTCAAGTATTGGGATTGCAAACTATTCTGTTGCTGGCTACAACTCAGGTTTATATGAAAAGGAATTTTCACAACACAATACCTTTAAGGGGAATTTAACTTGGCAACTAGGAAAACATGAATTAAAAACAGGGTTTGAGTTAAGAAACAACACGATTAGATATTACCGAATTAGAGCAGCAGAAAGGATGGCTAGCTATTTTAATAATTCTCCCCCATTTTCAGAATTACAAGACAGAAATGGATATATAGATTCGCTTGGGGCTGTAGTTCAAAACCAACCAGATGATATTTATGACTATTTGCAAAACGGTTCTGATTCTTGGAACCCTATTGATGAAAACGGAGATCCATATTTTGGTGAAGATGGTATCTATGGAACAGAAGACGACATGGAAATTGCAGAATCTCTTTACAATTCAGGAGAATTTTCTTATTCAGACTATTGGGATAACTATATTTTCCAGGGACTTAAAGCATCATACGCTGAAAATGTAGGGTACGATATTACTGGACAAAAAGAAGTAGATGATGGACTTGATGCTGCAAGAAAACCAGTTATGGCAAGCTGGTATCTGCAAGATAAGTTTGAACTTGACGATCTTATCATGACATTGGGTTTACGATACGATTATATAAATCCTGCAAACAAGATATTTAATCCAGAAACAGGTGGAAATACTAACATTGTAATCGACGATGCTGGCAGTATAGCAGGAACAGTTTATTGGGACGATGCTGATGGTGATGGCGCACAGGAAACTCACGAGTATACTGCAAGCAAACCAACCATTAGTGATTCAACAGGATTACCACACAGGGTACCAGCGGATATTAGTAATTTATGGAGTCCTCGAATTGGTTTAGCGTTCCCTGTTACCGACAAAACAGTATTCCACGCTCAATATGGCAAATATGTGCAACAACCAGAACTAAATCGTTTATTTTTAAGCTATACACGGTTTTTATCAAACATTCAACAAGGTAATTACACAACATCTCAAAATCCAGAGCTTAAACCTGTTAAAACAACTGCTTATGAAATAGGATTTAAACAATTGTTGACTGATGCAATTAGTATAGATGCAACGGTGTTCTATAAACAAATGACAGACTACGTTCAAATAAGAAACATTTCTGCAAGACCAACAAGCTATGCTTTATTTGTTAATGGTGATTATGGTTCTGTAAAAGGATTAAGTCTTTCTCTGCACACTCGCCGTTTAAAAGGGATGCAAATTGATGCTAATTATACTTTACAATATGCAGGTGGTACAGGATCAAATTCTGGAGGTCAATATACTATTGCTTGGTTGGGTGGTAATTATCCAACATTTATATCTCCGTTAGATTTTGACCAAAGACACACTGGAAACATTTCGTTTGACTATAGAACAACCTCTCAAAACAGATTTTTGAAGAATTCAGGGATAAACCTTCTGTTTAGGTTTGGTAGTGGATTACGATATACTCCATCAAAACCAAGATCAGAGATATTTGGAGGAAGCTTAGCTTATCAACCAACTGCAGCACTGAATTCTGGAACAATGCCTTCAGTAGTAAATCTGGATTTGAAATTTGAAAAGAGTTTTAAAGTAGCAAACTGGACATTTAGAACATATCTATGGATAGAAAATGTACTAGATGAACAAAATGCAATTGCTGTTTATAATTCTACTGGCCTTCCAAATAACGACGGATATTTAACAACTCAGGGTGGAGAATCTTGGCTAAATGAAGCTCTCGGAGGACCAGAGTTTGCTTCTCAGCTATATGAATCGAGAGTTGCTAATACTGAAAATTATAGTGCACCTAGACAAATTAGACTAGGTATTAGAATTGATTTTTAATAAACTAAATTAATAATGTGGAACAAATTATGAAAAAAACAAAAAAACAGCACATTTTTGCAGCTATTGGATTCCTTTTGAGTTTGTCACTTGTATGGACAGAAAAACCAGCCACCATATATAATGATAATTTTGAGAATTATCTTTTTAGAAGTAGTGCAGGCCTAGAAAGAACAAACTGGGATGGTAATCAGATTTCAACTTGGCATGGCAACAACGGTTTGGTGGTTGATCATAATGTTACAGGTGGCTCTGGTTTAGAATGGCCAAAAGGAAGCGGAAAAGCAGCAGTATTTGCTTCGGGAATATGGTTGGCAAGTGGTAAATCAAAAGCCCCAGGAGGTAACTGGGAAGATGAAATCAGAACAGCTGGTGCTGAATATACCTCTGAATATGTATCTGGTACAATAACTGGTGAGGATGGCCATATATATGAAATTCATAGAGCAGAACTGGACGCATTTCTAAGTAATGATTTTGCTTCTTTTCAACAAATGTCAGGTGAACTTCCTATAACGGAAGGGTCTTCAAGAATAACTGAAACAGTCCACTTCCCAACAAGTGATTTTGAAAATTGGCCAACCGAATTAGGCGCTCCTTGGGTTGATGCAAACGATGACGGGATTTATAATATTGCAGATGGAGATCATCCAGATATTTTGGGAGATCAGTTTCATTGGTATGTGATGAATGACGGCGACGCGGCTATACATACTCCTCTTTGGAACACTGTTCCAATGAATGTTGAAATACAAACATCAATATTTGGTTTCAATCAGTCGGGTGCTCTTGGAAATACAATGTTTATTAGATGGGTTATTACAAATAAGGGTACTGATGCTTTAGATAGTGTATTTGTTTCAATGTGGCACGATGATGATGTAGGCGATGCCACAGATGATTTAGTTGGATGTGATACAACATTAAGCCTTGGCTATACTTACAACGACACCGATGGTGATGGGAGTTATGGGGTCGAGGCTCCAGCAGTGGGGTCAGATTTCTTTCAGGGTCCAATTATTGAATCAGAACAAGATACAGCTTCTATACTTACGTGGTCTATTGAAGATGGTTATCATCTAAAGGATATTCCAGGTTACAGAAAACTACCCCTTACTTCCTTTGCTAAATATATCAACGGAAATGAAACCTATGCAGATCCAGAAACGGCCCAAGAAACATATAATTATATGAATGGTTTAGTAGGTCTTTCTGGTGAACCATTTGTAGATCCTACTACTGACGAACCATCTGTATTTGTCCATCCCGGTAATCCAGTTAATAACACCGGGTGGTTAGATGAGGATCCAGGAGATCGAAGATATTTAATGACGTCTGGACCATTTTCATTTGAACCAGGTGATGTACAAGAAGTAGTAGGGTGTATAATTATAGCAGGTGGTTCAAATTGGTCAAAATCCATTACTAAATTAAAGTACTTTGATAAGTTTGCTCAGGGTGCATTTGATGTTAATTTTGACATTTGTTCTCCACCAATTCCTAACACAACTTTTGCACAATTAGACGAGAGGATTGTTTTAACATTTGAGGAAGGAAGCGATCAAATAGAAAACTATCAATGCGCAAGTTACAATTTTGAAGGATACAATATTTATCAAGGTGAATCTCCAAACGGTCCATGGGAACGAATTGCAACTTATGATATAATCAATGATGTTAAAGGAATAATGGATTTTGAATTAGATGATGTTTCGGGAGAAATTTTAGAGTTACCTTCTCAAACAGGTACTGATTCGGGTATAAGCCATTATTTTGAAACAACATACGATTATATTGACAACTGTGATTTAATTAATTATAGAAAATATTATTATGCTGTTACAACCTATGCTTATGATCCTGATGCAGCCCAGCGGGTAATTGAAAGCCCACAAGAAGCAATAACTGTTATTCCCATGGAACCTGGGCTTGGTTCAGACATAGATGCCACTTATGATGATCTACTAGAAATAAACCATTCTAGCGGAATAGCAGGGGCATCCATTTATGCTCAAGTAATTAATCCATATCACTTAACTGGTGACGATTATTCTATTTATTTTACTTCTGACACAACCGAGGGTGATGTCGTTAATAATTATTGGAATTTAGTTAATGTAACGGGTTTTGATACACTGTTTGCCAACCAATTAGAATTTCCATTAGAATCATATACTGTAACAGATGGGTTCATACTAACCTTCGATAATGCGACTTTTGAAGCACCAACGACATCACTAATGGCTACACAAACAGAAGACGGAGATGGTTCTGACATTACAAATATCGAATACTCAATTACTGATGGTACTTGGTTTGATTTTATGAATAGCTATGGACTAAATGGGGGAACATCTGATAAGAGTTTGTTACAGAAAGATATTAGATTTGTATTCACCGAAGAACCACAGCAGGGATTTTACTGGAATGGTGTGGACAACACCCCGTTTGAGGTCAAAGAAGTTCCGTTTGAGGTTTGGACAGTCGAAGACAGTGTACGAATAAATGTTCTGGTTTGGGTTCTGACAGGAGGGCAAGATTTATTGTCTTATGACAGCTATGAAATTGATGAAAATGGAGATACCCTAAACTATGGTATGTTTTATAACCACAAGATAATTCCAATTTACACACCATACAACATAACGGATTCATACAATGCGTGGGACGATGGAAGTGGCGAGCTTGGATGGGTGTTGCAATTTGATAAAGATGAAACTAAGTATGTTGCAGGGGATGAGTTTGTCGTTGAGTTTAATAATCCAATCTTCCCTGGAATTGACAATTTTACATTTACTGCTGACGGAGAGGTAGAAGCAACAAGAACTATACAACAAAATCAGCTGGATGATATCAATGTATTTCCAAATCCGTATTTTGGAAGAAATATTGAAGAAACAGACCCTTTAAGCAGATTTGTAACATTTACACACCTTGGTGTTGGCAGCAATACAATCAGAATTTATAATCTCGCCGGCGATCTAGTAAGAAAGCTAGAACAGACAAATACTGCCGAGAATGATCCTGGCAATGTTATGAGATGGGATTTGCGTAATAATGCAGGGGTACCCGTCGCTTCTGGAATGTATATTGCACATATAAGAACCGAATTAGGAGATAAAATCCTAAAAATTGCTATAATGCAACCAGAGGAGAGAATTGATGTTTACTAATAAAAATATTATCAATAATTCGAAAATGGCAAATTATTCAAAACTATTTTCTACATTCATTTTCTGTTTTCTGCTATCTTTTAATCTTTTAAACGGAGCAAGCAAAAACCGCATAGGAACCGCAGGAGCCACAGAGCTTCTTATTCCTGTAGGGGCTCGAAATATAGCAATGTCAAACGCTTTTGTTGCAGGACTTACTGGTATTGAAGCAGCCGCCTGGAATCCTGCAGGAGTTTCCGGGATGAATGGCACTGGTCAAACTATGTTCTCTCATACAGTATGGTTAGCTGATATAGGTGTTAATTATATTGCCGTAGCTTCTAAGCTTGGGGGAAGCAGTTACTTTGGTATTACTGCAAGAACTCTTGATTTTGGCAATATACCTGTAACTACAACAGACAACCCAGATGGAACAGGAGAAACATTTTCTCCAACTTATGTAACCCTAGGTTTTCTGTTTTCTAAACAAATGACCGATAGAATATTTTTTGGTGTTGATTTCAAAATTATTGAAGAGAGCATAATGCGTGAATCAGCTACAGGATTTGTAATGGATGCTGGTGTTCAGTATAAAGCTCGTTCAGGCAAACTAAGGCTAGGAGCATCATTAAAGAATTTAGGATTAAATATGATTTTTAATGGACCAGATTTGGAAGAATTTCACCAACCTGAAGACAGCGAATATGGTACACCTAGTGAACCAAGAAGGATACAGCTACAGGATTTTGAAATGCCAACAACTCTTGAGCTAGGTGTTTCTTATGGACCTCTTGACTTTGAAGCTGGCGAACTAATCCTAGCCACATCATTCTTAAATAATAATTTTTCATACGATGAATACCGATTTGGGGGTGAAGTTATTCTGATGGACATTTTTGCACTTCGTGGAGGTTTAACAATTAGCTACGACCCAGAACCCTTTGGAGAAGATGGAATAGAAGGAACGGATGATGATACTGCTGACAAACAATTTGAATTTCATTCTGAAGAGTTTCTATGGGGACCTACTTTTGGATTTGGATTAAAAATGAAAAGCTTCACAAATTTAGATATTTCAGTTGATTATGCTTATAGAACAGCTGAAATATTTAATGACACACAATGGATAGCAATTTCTTTTGGTTTTTGACAGAGTCAAAAATCGTTAACCGTAAAAAAGCAACAAAGGAGTTAAAATGAATAAAAAGTTAACAATAATAGGGCTTACATTATTGATGTTTGGATTGGTATTTGCAATATCAGGAGAATCCTCTCTATCAACGGATGTTTCTCACATACAATCAGATTATGAAAGCATAAATAATGGTTATGCTGATTATGATGCATTGAAATCATCACAACAATGGCCAAATCCATATTTTAACAATATGAATTCAAGAAGCACTGCAGATACTATGTCATATTGTCCAGATGTTGGTGGTCAATTTGTATTTACACCAGGAGACTATATGTTGGTTATGTACCAAATGCCAGCAGATGGTATTATCAAAGGTGTTAATATCCCTGTTTTCGAGTGGGCAGATACATCAGGAGCATCAGAAGATGGTCTTAAAGTATCATTGTACAAACTAAACTATCCAAACGGATCCGACGGGAGTTCTTATCCAACAGATTATGTAGATGGTTCAGGCTGGATGGGTTACGCTTGGGATGGCGCTGACCACGGTACGGCCGATATTGAAGGAGACTCTTGGTACGGAGATGTTGAAGATGAAACAGGAACATGTGCTGATAAAACAGCAATACCAAATGTGTTAGATCCTTTGTCAGAAAAAATCTGGCCTTTGGGTTTCCAACAAGCAACCTTTGGACCTTCACAAGTTGAAGCACAAGTAGACAACTGGCTAAACACTGTTGATTATGGAGCTGAACCAGAACTTGTTCAAGGTGACTGGGTAGGTATACTGATTGAAAACCAAGGCACAATGGTTGAGTATACTGGATTTTATTATTGTGAAGGTGACGGAGTTGTAGATCCGTGGATTTTCGCAAAATTTTATGATACAGAATGCGATGGAACTTCAGGTGAAACAGGTTGGCATTTAAGGCATTGGGTAGTACATTTCCCTCTAGCAGTTGAACTTACTGGTGATCGTGCACCCATTATTAGTGATGTTACTGAGTTACCAACAACACTTTCTACCGAAGCCAGAACAGTTGAAGCAACCATTACGGACGACAACCCAGCTGGCGGTGATGCGGGAGTTGCTTCTGCAACATTATTCTGGTCAATCGATGGAGAAACATATTCTGAAGTTGTTATGACAGCAGAAGCTGACGATTACACAGGAGATATTCCTGGTCAAGCACCTGGAACAACAGTAACTTGGTACTTAGAAGCCATCGATGTATTAGACAACGCTAGTGCAACAGTAGCAAAAACATACAATGTGTTTGCACCGGTTGAAGAAAATCTTGTCATATATAATTCAGATTTATTTGGTTCTTGGATAACAGGTTATTATTTGGATTCAGCGCCAGTCTGGTATTACGATGTATGGAGTTATGGTACAGCAACATCTGAATTGATTGATAATTACAATACCATTCTCGAAATTTCGGGAGGTGGACCTCTATTCTGTAACGATACAGAAGCTCTTGGCTCTTGGCTAGATACGGGCGATAAAAACTATATTAACGCTGGCGACGAATGGATGGGTGCCTGTATTGATGGTTGGGCTCCAACAGATTTTGCAGAAGGAGATTTTGTATATGATTACTTAGGAATAGCTGCTAGTATTCCGGATTTCAATTATGGTACTAGCGGGGATCAGAGTGGTATTTCTAGATTAATGGCCGTAGATGACGATGCTATTTCTGGTGATTTAGCAGATTTCCTTGCAGATTCACTTGATCTTAATTATGACCCAGTTTATGAAATTGGCGCATCCAACTGGCTAGATGGTGCAGACGCTGTTGAAGGTGCAACAGTATCATTCACTGGCTATAGTGGTATTTTGGATGAAAATGGCAATGTAGCCGAAGACGCAGTAATCCATAATACAGCACTATATAATGAGTTGCCAAACGGCAGTAAAACAGCTTGGTTTGGATTTGATGTTTTAAGCTTGAACACTTCACCAAGCTACTATTGGATTGGTATTCAAGACTTTGGCCCACTACCAAAGACGCTTACTTGGATGGGTGAAGAAATAGTTGGCATTCAGAACACACCAGAAACCCCTAAATCGTTTGAGTTATATAACAACTACCCAAATCCATTTAATCCAGTAACAGAGATTAAGTTTGATGTACCTACTGCGACTAATGTGGAGCTGAAAATATATAATCTATTAGGTGCAGAAGTTACCACACTACACAACGATTATACAGTTCCTGGGACATACACAAAGCTATGGAATGGCACAAATGATAATGGTCTGAATGTGCCAAGTGGTGTGTATTTTTATAGAATTCAAACAGATGGTTTTGTTAAAACAGGTAAAATGATACTTCTAAAGTAAGATCTAATGTTTATTTAAACCACAAAAAGAGGGCGAATATATTCGCCCTCTTTTCTATTTGGTTCTTTTAATGAAAAATTCATATAATAATTTTTTGACTCTTACCGCGATGGTAGTAACTTTTTCATGCAAAGCTGCACCAGACAGCAATGTTGTTTGTTGGGTAAACGATAATGAAATATTATCCTCAGAATATTTTTTATATCACGATGAAGTCTTGTTTAACAACATGTCTTTAACTGAAAAAGAACAACAAGTAGATAGTTATGTAACAAAAAAATTGTTTATTGAAGAAGCTAAAAAACTTAATATTCACAAAATAATGTCAATTTATGATGGAGAAAATTATTTTTTAGATAATTTGTTAATTGACGCAACAATAGAAGAAAAAGTGTGGAAACCACTATTTTTACCAAATAATTTACAAAATTTATATACTCGCTTGAAAAAAGAGATTGGAGTGAAACACATTATTATCCCCTTTAAAGATTGCATTCGAACACGATCAAAACGAACAAAAGAAGATGCCCTTTCGCTTGTTCAAAATGTTAGAGGGAAAATAGTAGATGGAGAACTAACATTTGGTGAAGCAGCACTTAGATATTCTGAAGATCCATCTGCACTAGATTTTGGAGACTTGGGATATTACGGTTGGGGAGAAGGTTTATTTGAGCCTCTTCAATCTACTGCCTTTGATCTTAATCTAAGAGAAATTTCACCCCCATTGTTATCAAAATTTGGTTATCACATTGTATTTGTATATGGGATACGCACGAAACAGCTACCTCCACTTAAAGAATATAAAACAGAATTAGTGACGTTCCTAAGAAGCCAGCAAGGCCCGGAATTCAAAAAATCACTTTCGTCATTTGAAATTGAACTATCAGAAAAGTATTCTATTTGGATAAACGAAAAATTATTATCTAACTCCTATGATGAAATTAACAAACAAAGCAACAACCAGTTCAACATGATAACATTTTTAGATAAAAATATTTCAGGTACTGTCTGTAAAATTGACAACTTTGATTATTCTGTAGATTGGTTAAAAGGAGAAATACATAAAAATAAACCAATTGCTAAAGACCTTATTTATACAAAAGAACATTTGATGCAGAACATTAGAGACACGATTTTTCGATATTTAGCAAAAATAGAATATAGTTCATTAAATGCTAATAAATTGACTAACATTAGAAGCAAAGCCTTTGATCAATATTATAGTGCTATGGGAAAGGGATTTTCTAAATTTTACCCAAAATTGAACATAGTAGAATTGTCAGATTCATTAATGACATCAAATATAATTACTTTGAACATAAATTCATTTCACCAGAAAAACTAAAACACCAAATTTCTTAATAATTTCTCAATTTTAAACATTTATTTGCAATAAGTTTACACCCTATAATTAGGAGAATATTATGCGTTTAATGCTGATTTTATCATTTACTTTAATGCTAACAGTTGGATGTAAGAAAGATAAACAAAACATAGAAATTCAAAATGAAACCGTGAACAACAAAGCTCAGGAAGGGGAAATAATGACTACAGAATCAGGTTTACAATATGAAATTATTAAAATGGGTACCGGTGATAAACCAAATGCAACTGACAAGGTAGAGGTTCACTATCACGGAAATCTTATTGATGGTACTGTCTTCGATTCATCAGTTGAACGAGGCGAAACCATTAAATTTGGTCTTAACCAAGTAATCAAAGGATGGACAGAAGGTTTGCAATTAATGCCAACAGGATCTAAATTTAAATTTACAATTCCACCTGAACTTGGATATGGTAATCGTTCTATGGGTAAAATTCCTGCAAACTCAACTCTTATTTTTGAAGTAGAATTATTTAGTATCGAAAAAGCATTTGTTGACACAGATTTTTCTTTGCCAGGAAAAGAAGTTAACACTGAATCAGGTCTAAAAATGATTATCCATAAAGAGGGTTCTGGAAGTTTACCAAAACAAGATCAAACAGTAGTTGTTCACTACACAGGCATGCTATCAACTGGAAATAAGTTTGACAGCTCTCATGACAGAGGACAACCATTTAGGTTTCAGCTTGGCAAAGGTCGAGTAATTAGGGGCTGGGATGAAGCCATTGCTTTGATGAAAAAAGGAGAAAAAAGAACACTCATTATTCCACCTGAACTTGGTTACGGAGCAGGTGGTGCAGGGGGTGTAATTCCACCAAATGCAACATTAGTATTCGAGGTAGAATTAGTTGATATTTTAGATTAAATTGTAGAGGTAACGAGGTTGAAATGAAAAAGTTATTTATGACTGCTATGTTATTTTTGATGTGGTTAGGCTGTACAAATGAATCATCTATCAATTGGCATAAGGGCAACTTTGTCGAAGCGTTAGAAAAATCAGAAGATAGAATAATAATGATAGATTTTTTCACAGATTGGTGTGTTTGGTGTAAAAGGCTAGATGCTGATACTTTTTCACACCCCGCAGTTGTTGAATTATCAAAACAATTTGTAAACTTAAAAATTAATGCTGAAGCTGGAGAGGGTATTGATATAGCAAAACAATACAGAGTAACAGGATATCCCGCTATTGTTTTTATTAATAGCAACGGCAAAGAAGTTGATAGAATACCAGGTTATTTACCACCTGATCAATTTGTTATTAGACAGCAAGAAATCCTCAACGGCAAAAATACTCTAATAGATTTACAAACTAGGTTTGCAAACAATCCAGATGATATTGAAGTGGCAATGCTGTTAGGTCAGAAATTGTGGAATTCCACTCAACTTGAAGAAGCCAGTAAAATCTTCAGTACTTTAGTTAACAAATATCCTACAGATTTATCTGAGAATCTAACCACAGCAAGATATTTCTTGGCACTAGAATCTCTCGGCAACGGAAACTATGAAGATTTAAGTAATTTTATAAAGCAATATCCTTCTTCAAAATTTATCTATACTGCTTTTGAGCAATTAGTCCGATATTTTGGAGCAATTAAAGAAACCACTAAGGAAGTAGAGCTGTTTCAAGAATGGATAACTAAATTTCCAACAAACTCAAGTGTTTTAAATGCTTATGCATGGAGAATGTCAGAATTGGAAGTTAACCTTAACGATGCATTAGAGAAAGTTCGATTAGCAATTCCTTTGGAAAACCAGAACCCCAACAATCAAGCTCAAATAATTGATACTGAAGCAGAAGTGTTATGGAAATTAGGTAGAAAAGAAGAAGCAGTTGAAACTATTGAAAGAGCAATCACAATAGACCCAACCAGTGCCTATTTTCAGCAACAAAAAGAGAAGTTTAGTAAATAGAACTTAATGATTACAGTTACCACCGCAAGATAAACCCTCCCCTGTGGTGAGTAATGTTGTATTTCCACTTTGATGCTGAGCAATTGCCTCTTTCACAGAAGGGGTATCATTTAGTAAGAAAATATTTACCCCAAACTCTTCAGCTACATTATATGCACCAGGACCCATATGGAAGGTTACAACAGAATCAAATCCAAGTTCTTCAGAACGCGAAAAGATTTTTGCGTGATGTGAATGTTCGTCACCTATGATTGCTTGAACTAATCCACCATCCTCATTCACGATTAAAAACCAGTTTGGATGACCAAAATGGTTGTCGACTTCTGCAGTTAATTCCGGTGCTTTTGCCGGGATACAAATATTTTTCATAATCTATTTATCCTTTAAATTGAGTACTTTAAATAAACGCTGTGATACATCTTCTGGGACATCTTTTTCTTCTTCTGTTATACGGTAAATTTTCACCACATTTTTTACTGAATCAAAGTGGACCTTACATTCAGGACACTCTTCAAGATGATTGATAATTTCATCACAAACTGGTGCATCAATATCCTCTCCCATTTGTTGACAGATGAGTTTTTTTAATTCATCGTTATGTTTATGATGACTCATTCAAATCCCTCGTTTTTGAAATATTCTGTGAATTTTTCACGGAGGGCTAATCTTGCACGCATTAATCTGACTTTAACATTCGACTCAGAAATACCAAGAATTTTCGCGGTATTTGCCACCGAATTTTCTTCAATATCCCTCAAAATAAAAATTGTTCTAAGGTTTTCATTCAAGTCTTTCATTGCAAAATTGAGATATTTTCGAAATTCTTTATCAGATAGTTTATTTTCCAGATGCTTCGGAATAGAAAAAGGTTCATTTTTCCCTACCTCTTGATAATCCGGATCATCCAGAGAATATTCTAAATTTTTGTGATGTTTATCTCTCAATTTTTCTAATGCAACATTTGTTGCAATTCTATAAAGCCAAGTGTATAGAGATGAATTTCCTTTAAAAGTATCAATCTTCTTGACCATTTTAAGGAAAGTTTCCTGCAAAACATCTTCAGCATCAGTCTCGTTTCGCATTAACCGAAGCCCCAAATTATAAATTTTAGGTGAGTAATGTGTTACCAACTCGCTGAGTGCTTTTGTGTTTCCTTCTTTTGCAAGAGAAATAGTTTTGTTTTCATCTTTTAACATACCTTCAAAATTAAGGAGATTGGAAAATGTAAACCTACCGCAGAGTTATTTTTTATCAAATTTTGGCTCCACACGATATACTTTCAGCCTATATGTTTTTAACTATTTTCTGAATGATAACATTTTTGGGTTGAGCTCCGATAATTTTATCAATTAACTTTCCATTCTTGTAGAAAAGGAGTGTAGGGATACTTCGTATTCCCAACTCTTTAGATTTTTGATTATACTCAGTGTTCAGTTTTCCGACTTTTGCTTTACCGACAAATTCATTTGCGATTTCTTCAACAATCGGACCAATTAGTTTACATGGTCCACACCATGAAGCCCAAATATCAACAAGAACTACCCCCTCATATTGAATGACTTCTGCACCCCAATTTTCGTCTGTAAATTCTATTAAATACTTTTCTTTTTTCTTAAACAAACCAAACATAGTAAACCACCTTTTTCGATTTAGATGGTTAAATTTTTATTTGGTTACAACTATGAAGGTGGTACAATAGCTATGATTCAGCGTTTTCAGAATGAATTAAACGCATTCCGTCGAGCGTTAGTGATGAAACGAGTGTATGATTAATGGTAAGTTTAGGGGAAATGAGTTTGCCAAATCCACCGGTTAAAACAATGTTCGTATTATCCCATTTCATTTCAGATTGTATTCGTGAAATCATTCCCTCAACTTCATCAATAGCACTGAACATAATCCCGGATTGAAGATTGGTTTTTGTGTTTTTACCAACAACATTCTTTGGAAAAGTGAATGCGGTGTCTCGCAATAATGCAGCCTTCTCAAACAAATATCGAGCCGAGACATCAATTCCTGGAGCAATCGCACCACCGATAAAAGTTTGATTTTCATCAATCACATCATAAGTTGTTGCTGTCCCAAAATCTACAACAATCGCTGGAGCACCAAATTGTTTTATGGCAGCCACACAGTTACAAATTCTATCAGCCCCAACCTCTGATGCATCTTCTACATCAAATTTTAAACCGGAATTTTCTACTGAAACCACTAAGGGCATAATTTTAAAATTTTTTTCGACTGCTTCAATGTAAATTTTTGTAAGACTAGGAACAACCGAACTAATTACAACTCCACTAATCGAATATTTTGACAATGGATGAATTTTACTCCAGAAATTGAGGTCAGATTCAATGCGAACTGCCTCAACAAGGTTGTCGTTGACAAAAACAGCACAAACCACATTGGTATTTCCGATGTCTATTGTTAGTAGCATTAAACTTGTATTTCTCCAGATGAAAAGGTTCGTATTTTGTTATTGATTTTAATCAAAGCATGACCTTGTTCATTTAAATCAATAAACCTACCGTATAACAGTTCATTTCCATAATGAAATTTTACATTAGAATTTAGATGTGAACAAAAAGTTTTCCACTCATTGGTAATTTGTACATCTGCTTGGATTAGTTTTTCTAATTGATTGATAATTTCTGCCAAGATTATTTCTCGTTTGTGTAAGTTGTTAGAAATGTTTCTCAACGATGTTGCTGTGTGTTGAAGATAAGAAGGAAAATCGTTTAATTCTTCATTTATGTTGACGCCAATCCCAAGAACTACTACATTTTTGTTTTCAATTTTGTGGTTTTCCGCTAAAACACCACCCAGTTTAGATTGCTGAAATACGATATCATTGGGCCATTTGAGCTGAACTTTTATTTGGGTAGTATTTTGTATTCCTTTTGCACAAGCAACTCCTGCAAATAGAGAGATGAGTCCAAGCTTTTCGATAGGAAGTTTTGGGTAAAGAAGTATAGAAAATGTCAAACCTAAATTTGGCAGGGAAAACCACGAATTACCTCTACGCCCTCTACCGGAAGTTTGATGGTCGGTTATGGAAATCATTCCCTCATAACCCTTTCTTGAGTGAATCATTTCCCATATAATTTTACTCGTTGACTCTGTTTTTGGAGAATATTTGAGTTTTCCCCCAAATATGTTGGTTTTTAAATGAGAATGATATAATTGCTCGGAAAACATATTTCGAAATTTACTATGTTTCTAAAAAACATAAAGAACCAAATTATTCACAAAAACCACATCCCAACAAAACACAGAATAACATTTGCTTTATACAATTCCATTGTAGGTAAATTTAAACTATATGGGAAAAAACATAAATAAACTAATCATTGTGGAATCTCCATCAAAAACTAATACTTTGCAAAAGTTTTTGGGAGAAGATTATATTATTAAAGCATCAGTTGGGCATATTCGCGACTTGCCGGATAAAGAACTCGGAGTGGATGTTGATAATAATTTTAAGCCGAAATATGTGGTTTCATCCGGTAAACAAAAAGTTATTACAGAATTAAAATCTGCCTTGAAAAATGCAGATGAACTATACCTTGCCACTGACCCAGACAGGGAAGGTGAAGCGATATCCTGGCATCTAATTGAGTTGCTAAAACCAAAAATTCCAATTAAACGGTTAGCATTTAACGAAATAACTAAATCGGCAATTCAAGATGCGTTTTTACACACTCGCGATATTGACCGTTCTTTAGTCAATGCACAAGAAACGCGCAGAATTTTAGATAGACTATTCGGCTTTTTAGTTTCTAAACAATTATGGTTTAATGTAAAAGGTGGGCTGTCAGCCGGTCGAGTTCAAAGTCCATCACTAAAATTAATTGTGGACAAGGAAAAGCAAAGAACCAAATTTGTAGAAAGTGAATATTGGAACTTAACTGGAACATTTGATGCCGAAAATGGGAAATTTGATGCAAGACTGATTCGATTAGATAATAATAAAATTGCAATAGGGAAAGACTTCGATAAAAATACAGGCGAAGTATCTAAAAAGAATATTACAGTCCTCAATAAAGATAAAGCAGAATCTTTATCAGAAAACCTGAAAGAGCATTCTTGGACGATTGAATCTATTGAGCAAAAACCAATAACATCAAATCCATATCCACCGTTTATTACATCTACTTTACAGCAAGAAGGTATTCGAAAACTTCGGATGAGTTCACAACAGGTGATGATAACTGCACAAAAATTATACGAAAACGGATATATCACTTATATGAGAACTGATTCGATTTCATTATCATCTGAAGCAATTAACGGTGCAAGAACAGCAATCGAAAAACTTTATGGGAAAATTTATTTACCGTCCAAGCCACGCGTGTTTAAAAGTAAAGTGAAAAACGCACAGGAAGCCCACGAAGCTATTCGTCCAGCAGGTTCAACATTTAGAACTCCGGATAGCTTAAGCGGTAAACTCACCGGCAAAGAATGGCAGTTATACGATTTAATTTGGAAACGGACAGTCGCCAGTCAAATGGTATCTGCAAAATTATTACAGACAACTGTTAAAGTATCAGACGGAAATGCAATTTTTGAAGCTAAAGGAAAAATAATAGAATTCCCTGGTTATTTCAAAGCGTATGTTGAAGGTTCAGACGACCCGAGTGGCGAACTCGACAATAAAGAGAAAACCCTCCCTCCTCTATCACAAAACGAAAATGTAAATTGCGAACAATTGTTGCCAAGTCAGCACTTCACGAAACCACCACCTCGTTTTACTGAAGCAACTTTGGTGAAAGAATTGGAATCTCTCGGTATTGGCAGACCATCAACTTATGCAACAATTATGACAAATATCCAAAAAAGGGGATATGTCAACAAGGTGAAAAATTCGCTTATTCCAACATTAACGGCGTATGCGATTGTGCATTTCTTAGAAAAGTATTTTGATGATTTAATTGATTTGCAATTTACTGCGAAACTTGAGGATTTACTGGACGACATATCACGAAAGGAATTGAATCACTCAAATTTCTTAAATGGATTTTATTTTGGCGACAACAAACACGACGGTTTGAAAAACCAAATAGACCAAGAATTTGATAAATCTATTTCCAAAACGATACTAACACTAAACGAGGAAACAGATTCACCTATAACTCTCAAGATAGGACGATATGGAATTTATGTTCAGAAAAATGGTAATAATGCAACACTCCCAGATGATGTAATTCCTAGTGAATTAAATGCTGACACAATTCAGATTTATTTTGACAAGAAAAACGAAACCCCTGAAGAACTTGGACTGTTAGATAACAATGAAATGATTTTCTTAAAAGATGGGAGATTTGGCCCCTATCTACAAGCTGGAAAGAAAATGAAATCTCTACCACCGGGATTTACAAAAGAAGAAATTACCCCAAAGATTGCTCAAAAGATAATGGCTTTACCGAAAGAGCTTGGGATTCATCCAAACAATAATCAAGCTATTACTGCTGACATTGGACGGTATGGACCATATATTCGATGTGGAAAAGATACAAGAAAAGTAGTCCTGCCGGATAGCATAATTGATTTAACATTGGAACGATCCGTTGAGTTATTATCAGAAGATAAAAAAAGCTCTAAATCAGCAGTATTGAAAGAGCTTGGTACTGACTCCGAGACAAACAATAAAATCGAACTAAAAGATGGACGATATGGAGCATATGTTACCGATGGGAAAATTAATGCAACTTTGCCAAAGAGCACTGACATAAATTCAGTTACTCTCGAATTAGCAATAGAATTAATAAAAAAGAAAAAAGCAAAAGGTCCAACAAAAGGACGGTTTAAAAAGCGCAAATAATCAGTGATAAACTAAGGATGTAATGTTGCTTTGCGACTTTGCATCTTGGATAGAAAAATAGGAAAGATATGGCAAATATTAAAAGTGATGGCACAATTTTAGAAACACTAACATCTCTTTCAAAACAAAGAGGTTTCATATTTCAAAGTAGCGAAGTTTATGGGGGATTAGGCTCAACTTGGGATTACGGACCACTGGGTGTTGAACTTAAAAGAAATGTGAAAAATTTCTGGTGGCAGGAAATGGTAACTTCAAGAGAAAATATTGTTGGAATGGACGCAGCGATTTTAATGCACCCAAAAGTGTGGGAAGCCAGCGGTCATGTTGACAATTTTCACGACCCATTGATTGACAACAAGGAATCAAAAAAACGATATCGTATGGACCATTTATTAGAAGAGCAGCCAGATGAGGTTGTCGAAAAATTATTGGTTCATTTTTATGATAATGACATTCCTAAATTTTCCGATGATGAAGAGAAATTTCAATCAATTGTTGGAAAGTTAAATGAAGACCAAACCAAAAGTGGAGAAGCGTTAATTAATGTTGGACTCATTGATCCTTACACAAAAAAAGTAGGTGATTGGACTAATCTTCGACAATTTAATTTAATGTTCAAAACTCATATGGGACCAACGGATGATTCAGCGTCTGTTGTTTATCTTCGTCCTGAGACAGCACAAGGCATATTCGTTAATTTCCCGAATGTTCAATCAACTTCCCGACAAAAATTACCTTTTGGAATTGCACAACTTGGCAAAGCTTTTAGGAACGAAATCACCACAGGAAACTTCATTTTCAGAACTCGTGAATTTGAACAAATGGAAATGGAATTTTTCTGTCGCCCAGAGGAAACAGGAAAATGGTTAGAGTACTGGTCTAACGAACGGCTAAATTGGTTTAAATCTTTAGGTGTTTCGGAAAATAAATTACGATTGCGACAGCACGGAATTGATGAATTAGCACATTACTCCACTGCTTGTTATGATGTAGAATATCAATTCGATTTTGGATGGTCAGAGTTAGAGGGAATCGCTGATAGAGGAACATTCGATTTAGACCAACACGCAAAATTCAGCGGAAAGAAAATGACATATTTTGACCAGCCGAATAACGAACATCTTGTTCCTGCGGTGGTAGAAGCTTCAGCAGGAGTTGATCGAGCTGTTCTTACTGTCCTAGCTGATGCATTTGTTGAAGAGGAAGTAAACGGAGAAAAAAGAACTGTCTTAAAATTATCACCAAAAGTTGCTCCAACTACAGTAGCTGTTTTTCCTCTGATGAATAAGGGGGGGCAACCTGAAAAAGCAAATGCAATAGTCGATGAATTACGAGAGGAATTCAGTGCATTTTATGATGCTGGTGGTTCAATAGGACGAAGATATCGAAGACAAGACGAAGCTGGGACTCCATTTGGAATTACAGTAGACCACGATACTATGGAAGATGATACTGTTACTTTGCGTGATAGAGATACAATGCAACAGGTTAGAGTAGGCATTGATAAAGTGAGAGATGCAATTCGGGACAGAATGTAGGCAAACAACCGAAGATGTTCACAAATTACACGAAACATTACCCGATGGGGATAGCTTCCCCCTCTTTTAATATTTTCTATCTGAATTATATCTTTTCGAACTAATAATCCCAGTCGGGTGTTGGATGTGGAAGTCTGAAGGCATCGTCCAATTTCTCGATCAGCTCAATTGGTGCTTCAAAGCTATCTGTTACAATTAGCCCAGATGCCGGAGTCACTCCCAGCCATAAACGAGTAAATGCATTCACTGTTGATGTTAAAGTTGGCAATGAAGAGTTATGACTATTTTCGCTAAGCGAATTATCTCCTAAAGTTACAATGTAGTCTCCACCAATCCCTCTCCATTTTGAAGTTTGAGGTAAAAACTTTTCTATAGGATCTGTTATTTTTAAGTTAAATTGAAATTCAGGACAATTAAGATGAGTGTTAATCAAGCAGTTTTCTAAATTACAAATTCTCATTTGCCAATAAGCGACTGCTTTCATTCCATGTTCGAAATCAGACTTTCTAGTAATCATTCGATTTTTGAATGGTTTATCTAATAAATCCTGCATTTGTACTCCTGCTGGTTCATGCATTGAAACCAATCGAATTTGGTCACCCAAACTTTTAACTAAAGCCATTAATTCTAAAAATTGTGTAGAATTTTGATAAGACATCCAAGCAATTCGATAAGGTCCACTTTCAATGTTTTTATCTACTGAAACCCAAATATGATGTGTGAGAATCTCTTCTTCATCAAAATATCCTAATCCAAAACCATTTGGGGACCACAGCGTCTCAGCTTTAGTAATTCCAGAAGATATTGGACTTACATATCCATGTTTACTTAACCTGTAAATACGAGATTTGTGTATCTTCTTCCAATCATCTGAAGACAAACGAGTTGGAATATTTGGTGGTACACTAACCTTGAGTTGGGTTGGATCGAACGAAATAATGTGTTCATAACTTCCTGTGCCGTAGCCAAGTTTATTATAAAACCCCTGTTCAAACATTCCAAGAGTAGAAATGTCCGCTCCATTTTCTGTGTCTTCAGCTATAACCTGTGCAGTAAGCTGAAGTGCAATGCCTTGTTTACGTGCAATTCTGCTTGTACAAACACTAGTCACACAAGAAAGTGGTAGAATTTCATTTTGATATTGTAGATTACAATCGGTACTTGTAACTAAACACTCAGGAGAGCTGTTGATTTCAGCAACACGACTAACTACTGAATTCATAAATGCATCAAATCCCTTCTTGTCTTTATTATTATCATCTAGCCAACCACATTCGTTCCAAATGCGAAATGCTTTTTCTTTATCTTTTTTGGTGTTATATCTTCTAAAATTCATTTTTAATTAGTTTCTGAGCAATCTTGTATTGATGTTAAAGTTGTTGTGTTAAGTTACAAAAAAAAGCATACATTTGAACAATGAAAAAACCAATTAATTTACTACAATTATCATCAAGGCAGTCAACTTTGGCATTTCTACTTTCATCAGCTCACCGTGAACTTTTTGATACACATTCATTAATAATTGAACATTCATTTGCTGATGGCTTGTTTTGTCATCGTGAAAACTGGGAACCTATTTCTCAAAATGAAATAGATAAACTATCTGCAAAAATAGACAAATGGCTAAAAAACGAAAAAGAGATTGAACTGACTACAGCACCATTATCAAAGCTAATAGCAATTTTTGAAAAAGAACATCTCAAAAATAAACCGATAAACCTAAGAAAATGGAATGTAAACCCCGTCCCTGCAGTTAGATTTGGCCAACATATCGATTATAGAATTCAACCAATGGAAACAGATAAAAAATTATTGAAATTCGAAATTCAAAAATACAATAACGGACTGTTGCTAAGGTTTCCAACTATCACTCACCCAAATAGTATTCCACCATTTCAGGATTGTCAAAGATTATTTTCGATAATCGAAGAGTATGAACAATGGGGAACGATTATAGGTGTTGAAAGCATACCACACTTAAACGAACATATTCATAAAAATGGTATTAAAGAATTAGTATGGATATCAGAGGGACTCCACGAAAAGAAAATCAGTCAAATAGCCGACGCTTTGGTAGAAGAATTCCCTAAAAAAAGAGTAATTTATATAGCAGGACCGACATCGTCAGGAAAAACCACATTTGCAAAACGATTATCTATTCATATAAAAGTTAATGGATTCAATACGCATCAATTATCAATGGATGATTATTTTGTTGGTCGTGGTGAAATTCCGTTTGACGAGAATGGTTTCCAAAACTACGAAGCATTTGATGTGCTCGATAGAAATCTGTTATGCGAACGAATAAATAGAATGTTAAATGGGGATGAAATCCCAATTAGAAAATTCGATTTTAACCAGGGAAAAAGTTTTGATTTTGAGGAGTTTGTAAAACTTGAAGATAATGATTTTATAATTTTAGAAGGGATTCACGGTCTCAATCCAAAACTTACATCATTGATAGATGACGGAAATGTTCAACGAATTTATGTAAGTGCTATAACTCAACTAAACATTGATGCGGACCACCGGGTATCTACATCAGACAATCGGCTGCTTCGTCGATTAGTTCGAGATGTTCAATTTAGGGGGTATTCTCCTACAGAAACACTACAAAGATGGAATTCTGTACGACTCGGTGAAGAAAAGAATATTTTCCCATTTCAGGGAGAAGCAGATTTATTTTTCAACTCAGCATTAGCTTATGAATTACCAGTATTGTCTACCTATACTTCAAAATTATTAGAGGAAGTTTCTTTTGATAATTCCACTCAAGATGATGTTGATAGATTGTTAACCCTACTTGCATTTTTTGAACCACTAAAGGGAGATATAGTCCCAGGAACTTCCATTCTGCGCGAGTTTATTGGGGGCAGTGAATTTGATTACTAAACAAATAATTTTATTCAACAGATTTCAGAGGAACAAACCTAACTGGAATAGATGAGTGTTCTTTGATTTTTCCGCCTTCATCTTTTTCAATTAACATTAGAGTTTGAATTTGATGCTCTTCTCCAACAGGAACCACCATTTTTCCGGGAGTATTTAGCTGCCCAATTAACTTCTTTGGGATTTCTTTGGATGCCGCCGTAACCATAATCCTATCAAATTTCAAAGATTGATAGTTTAAATCATCTGCCAGATAATAAGAAATATTTTTGTAACCCAATTTGGATAAAAGCCTTTTTGCACCCTTTAAAAGAGTTGGTATTATTTCAACCGAAACGATTTCTTTTGCTAAGCGAGACAAAATAGCGGTCTGAAATCCCGAACCTGTACCAATCTCGAGAACGGCGTGGTGTTTACCCACATCTAAAAGCTGAGTCATAAAAGCAACCAAACTGGGCTGACTTATGGTTTGTCCCTTGCCGATTGGGAGTGGCTCATCAACCTCAGCAAATTTCTGTAACTGTTTTGGGATAAACAATTTTCTAGAAGTTTTTTCGAATGCTTCAATAACAGCAGAATTCGTGATTTCTTGATTTTTTAGTTTAAATGGATCATTCATCAAGCAAAAAAGAATTGTTATAATCAAGTAACATTAGGAATATAGAATGAATATCCTATAATATCGCTTTTTTCTTTAAGTGCCTTCCATTCACCTTTTGTTTTGATAACTTCTAATGCCATAGGAAAGACAAATTGATTTTCTTTGTAAATATGCTCCCTAAGCAAACCGATAATTCCATTAGCCATATAGTTCATTTGAGTTTTATACGATATAAAATCAGATGCTTCGAGGTTTTTTACAAATGCAAGAAAACTCTTTTTATAATCTTTTAGAAAGAAATGTTCCGACTGCAACACATGATGATATTGGTTGATATTTCTTTTTTTAAGTTCAGGGAATAATATTGTTTCTTCTCGAAGGTGGTGTTTATCAACCTCCAATAATTGTTCAGCAAGTGTTATTAATTGTACAAATAATTCGGGATGATCAAGTGGTGTATTAAGTCTATCAATTTTCTGTCGTACTTGGTTTAGATCAGACAAATATTGCAATATAATTTCGTGTTCACTATAGAAAATATGGATAATGTGTTCATCAGGAAGTTGATTCAAATAGTTACTACAGATATCACAATCGTAATTAGGTTCTGTATTATGCTTTTTTGCGTGGATGTTGCTCATATTAAGTATTTACTTAAACAATTTAAAGGCTCTCTGCGCGAAGTTCTTCGCGTTTTTTTATGATTTCTTCTGCAAGGTGTTCAAGGTTTTCGTGTCCAAGTAATACTCTGATATTTTCTTTAATAATTTTCCAGTTATTATGAAGAGGGCACGCAACATTATCTGTACATTCATCCAACCCAATAACACACATCTCAGTTTCTGGGGGAGGACCATCAATTGCATATACAATATCTATCACACGAACATCCCGAGCAGGTTTATTTAATCTAATACCACCATTTCTTCCTCTGAAAGACTTAATAAGATGATGTTTGGCAAGGGTCTGTACTAATTTTGATAAAAAATGCACAGGGATGTCGTATTCAGCTGATATTTTACTAACCATAGTTTTAGGTTCGGCATGGTGTTCTGCAAGATAAATCATCGCTTGAATTGCATATTCGGCAGATTTTGAATATATCATAAAAGTCCTTTTTGATTTTAGTTTATAAAATTACATAGTGAAATGGTAATATAATCACCAAGTTACAATCAATTACTGAATGCTAAATTAAGATATTAATATCTTAAATGACAACAAATATTTTATGAAGTAACAAATAATGAACTTGTTGTTTATTCAAAGGAAATAACAGAAATACTTCCAATTGTAACAATATATTTCAATACTTGTGATTTATGTTACAAAGTTATAGAATTAGTATAGGTAATTTAGAACCATAAATTTTAATTGAAAAAGAAAGAGAAGGTAAATAATGAAAACTGAACCAAGATTAATAATGACACTAATATTGTTCTTTGTGATAAGCTCCATCGGGTTTGGTCAAACAAACCAAGGAGGTAAACCATATAGTTCGAAGTTTGAAGTTCGTGAGGATATTCAATCGGTAATGATGCCAACAATAGATCACGAAAAGTTGCTTACTGAAGATGAAGAACGGCCAATGGGAACACCGTTTCGATACGGAAACAAGTTCCTTGCTGATTATTCGATGAACAATAGTGGAACTTGGGAAACACTAAAAAATGGTGACAAGCTATGGAGATTAACAATTATAAGCGAAGGAGCTTATGCAATTTCATTGGAATATGAAGACTTTTATTTACTAACCGGAAGTTCTCTGTTTGTTTATAATAAAAATTATGAGATGGTGTTTGGTGCTTATACCGAATTAAATAATCCTTCTGATGGAATTTTTGCAACTCCGTTAGTTTCAGGTGATACTATCATTCTTGAATATTACGAACCAGCAAATTCATCTAAAAAAGCATCAATTACTATATCAGAAATTATTCACGATTACCGGGACATTATGAATTTTAGTAATTCGGATCGGGATAGAGCTTGTGGTATAAATGTTGTTTGTTCTGATGCAGACCCTTACGAAGATCAGGTTAATGCGGCTGCTTGGTTAGATATGGGTGCATACATTTGTAGTGGATCAATGGTTAACAACACATCGCAAGATCTTACACCTTATTTCCTAACAGCGGATCATTGTGTAGATGGAGAAAATCCTAGTACATTTAGGTTTTATTTTAACTATGAAACAACATCTTGTAGTGGAACTGCTGCCAGTTATGGCTCTTATGCCTATAGCTCATCCACAAAGGCAAGATCCTACGGGATGAGTCCAGACTTTGCCTTGCTCAAAATAAACGACAATATCCCTGAATCTTGGGGGGTGTTTTATGCAGGATGGGACAATTCAGGTACAACTCCTCAAATATCTTGCGGTGTTCATCATCCTGGGGGTGACCCTAAAAAAATCAACTTTGATAATGATTATGCAACAAATGCTGGATGGGATAATTATGGCACACATTGGAAAGTAATTTGGGACAATGGAGGAACAGCAGGTGGTTCTTCAGGGTCTCCGGTATTTAATAATGCTGGGCGGGTTGTTGGGCAATTATCAGGTGGCCCAGATTTACCCTGTGAAGATCCGAGTACTTACGATTTGTATGGTAAATTTTCATATGGCTGGGATGGAAGTAGCTCGTCTTATCGTCTAAGAGATTGGTTAGATCCAACTAATAGTGGCGCTACAACATTAGATGGTACTTATGATGGAGCTGTAGAACCCGTTATTACTATAACAGATCCAAATGGAGGCGAAGACTGGGAAGTAGGAGCTACCCACCCAATCACTTGGACAAGCTATAATACAGGTAGTTATGTAAACATCCAACTATACAAAAACAGTAGTTTTTATGCAACAATAACCACAAGCACACCTAATGATGGAAGTTATTCTTGGACCATTTCTGATAGTTATGACTTATCAAGTTATTACAAAATAAAAATATCAGATACAGCTAATTCAGCTACTTATGATTACAGCAATAGTGATTTCACACTATCAGCACCACCTTCAATAACTGTTACTGCTCCGAATGGGGGTGAAAGTTGGGAAATTGGATCATCACACAATATCAGTTGGACAAGTGTTAATATTGGCGGTGGTGTAACAATACAACTTTATCAAGGAACAAGTTATTATGCAACAATTGCCAGTAATACTACAAATGATGGTAGCTATCCTTGGTCTATACCATCTGAATATGGTGAAACAGACAATTATAGAATTAAGATCCTTGATGCCGGCAATTCCTCTATTTATGATTACAGTAATAGTTATTTTAGTTTAACATTGTTGCCGGTTGCAAGTATTTCTATTAATCCGAATTCTTTTTTACAGTCGTTATCTACTAATGAAACTGCTGAGCAAACATTGCAGATCACAAATTCTGGGGACCCCGGCTCAACTTTGACATATAGCTTATCTGTAGTTGGAAGTGATTGGTTGTCGGTTAGTCCAGCTTCAGGATCGTGCAATGTCGGGGAAACAGATAATATTTCTATAACTTTTGATTCAGACGGATTAACCGAAGGAACATACTCTTCAAATATAGATATCAATCACAATACGGGATCAATTATTTCTGTTTCTGTTACACTTATTGTTGAAGAAAATATAGAACCTCCAAATTATCCTAATTGGTCTGTAGATGTTCCACAATATGAGTTTAATTTAACTTTCGCTGGATTGTTGTTTATACAAGGCGAAGAGTCTTTTGATGAAAATGATTTACTTGGAGCATTTGTTGGGGATGAATGTAGAGGAATTGCAAGCCCAAGTTATTTCCCTGTAACTGAACATTACACAGTCAACTTAATGGCTTACAGCAATTTAAGCTCTGGTGAAACTATGACATTTAAAGCGTATGACTATTCTGATGATTTTGTTTATTCAAATGTTGTAGAGACAATTGATTTTACAGCTAATGATATTATTGGAAACGATATGGAGCCGATAGAAGTGCACGCAATTTTGAATCCAAATTATCCTAGTTGGTCAGTAGATATCCCACAATATGAGTTTAATTTAACTCTTGCAGGTTTATTGTTTATTGAAGGCGAAGAGTCTTTTGATGAAAATGATTTACTTGGAGCATTTGTTGGAGCTGAATGCAGGGGGGTTGCAAACCCAAGTTATTTCCCTGTAACTGGTCGTTATACAGTAAATATGATGATTTACAGCAACCAATCATCAGGAGAAACTGTAACTTTCAAGATATATGATTATTCTGAAGATATTGTTTATGGCAACATCAACCAGAGTATTGCTTTTGTAGCAAATGATATTATCGGTGATGATATGAATCCGATGGAGTTTTCTACTACATCATCGGTACAAATTTCATTATCATTTTCTACTGGTTGGAATTGGTTCTCAGTTAATGTTAGTGGTGATGATATGAGTTTAAATACAGTTCTTGCAACCCTTGGTGCCAATGCAGAGATGATAAAAAATCAAACCGGATTTGCAACTTATTATGAAGGGTTTGGATGGTATGGATTGGATTTAATTGATACTAAAAGTATGTATATGATTCAAATGATTTTAGATGGTTCTTTAGATTTTGAAGGATCACCTGTTGATTACCTTAACACACATATTGAACTAGTTGGTGGTTGGAACTGGATTGGATATCTACCTCAACAGGCTAATAATCTAAATTCTGCATTGGCAAGTATTGGTGCCAATGCAGAGATGATAAAAAATCAAACCGGATTTGCAACTTATTATGAAGGGTTTGGATGGTATGGATTGGATTTAATGTACCCTGGTGATGGATATATGTTAGACATGATTTCAGAATCAACATTAGTTTACGGAGTACCTGAATTATTCAAAGATAAACCACCCCAATCATCAGACTTGTTGTGGTCTGTTAATCCTCATCTTTATGAGCACAATATGACAGTAACAGCAACAGTAAACAATATTTCTGCCACTGATGTGCTTGCAGTGTTTATGGAAGACGAATGTAGGGGAGTAGTACAAGCAACAATCTTCCCTGTAACAAATCAGCTTACATTCAATTTGATGGTATATGGAGAGGCAGAGGAGGAACTGAATTACAGATATTTTAACTCAATTTCAGGGAAAGAATATCTACTTTCAGAGTCTCTAAAGTTTGAAGTGAATGGAAACCGAGGTAACGATTTTGAACCAAAATTGTTAAGAATTGGAAATGAGGTGATTACGAATAATTTCAGATTAATAGGAAATTACCCTAATCCATTCAACCCAACCACAACCATAGTTTTTGAGTTATTAGCCGAAAGCGATATAAACCTAAGTATTTACAATATCAGTGGACAGTTAATAAAAACAATGTTAAGTGGTCAGACTAGTATCGGAAATCATTCTGTTGTTTGGGATGCAAGAAACCAAGCTTCTGGTTTTTACTTACTAAAACTTGAGGTAAACAATAAATCCGAAACCAGCAAATTGCTACTGCTTAAATAGGATATAGTGGGAGAAAAGAAAAGGGGATAACATATGTTATCCCCTTTTTTGTATCGATAGATTATAATATTATTAGAATTATTCTTGTATTACTACTTCTTTTGCTTGTAACCCCTTTTCTCCATCAACAACGGAAAATTCTACTGCTTGACCGTCTTGAAGAGATTTAAATCCATCTGATTGAATATCTGAAAAATGGACAAAAATATCAGTTCCATCTTCTCTTGTTAGAAATCCAAATCCTTTCTTTTCATTGAACCACTTAACGGTTCCTTTTTCTTTATCAGCCATAAGTTATCCTTTCTGCATTATTGCCCTTATGCTTTGTGCCACAAGAGGGGCTCGAACCCCCACGCCGCGAAGCACTGGTTCCTAAGACCAGCGTGTCTACCAATTCCACCATTGTGGCATATTGACTGTGCTATAAATTAAGCACTTTTTCGTATTTTTTTATATATAGGTTTTTTACCTTTTTGAATCACATCTTCGGTAATTACACAAGTATCTACATTTTTCATTGATGGAGATTCAAACATAATATCTACCATTGCTTTTTCTAAAATAGCCCTTAATGCCCTTGCACCCGTTTTTCTTTCCATAGATAACTGAACTACTTTTTTTAATGCATTAGGAGTAAATTCTATGCTAATGCCTTCCATTTCAAATAATTTTGTGTATTGTTTGATCAAAGCATTTTGTGGCTGAGTTAAAATGGAGTGCAGTGCTTTTTCTGACAGACTTTCTAAATGAGTAATCACAGGAATTCTACCTACAAGTTCAGGAATAAATCCATAGTGAATCAAATCTTCAGTCTGTAAATGTGCTAATGCTTGATTGTCGCTCAGTATTTCTTTAGTTTCTCTGCCAAAACCCATTCCACCCCCAGACAAGCGTTTTTTAATAATATTTTCCAAGTTTGTAAATGCACCACCACAAATAAATAAAATATTAGATGTGTTAATTGTAACTAATGGTTGTTCAGGATGTTTTCTACCTCCTTTAGGTGGGATATTAGCTTTTGTCCCCTCTAATATTTTTAAGAGAGATTGCTGAACACCTTCACCTGACACATCACGAGTGATGGACACATTATTATCTCGTTTAGCAATTTTGTCAATTTCATCAATATAAATTATTCCACGCTCTGCTCTGGTAACATCATATTCGGCTGATTGGTAAAGTCTGACTAAAATATTTTCAACATCTTCTCCCACATATCCTGCTTCTGTTAAAACTGTAGCATCTGCCATTGCAAACGGTACATTAAGAAATCTAGCAAGCGTTCTGGCAATTAGAGTTTTGCCAGTACCTGTTGAACCTACGAGAAGAATGTTACTTTTCTCTAATTCTACAGAATCTTCTTCAGAGTTGTGATTGTTTATTCTCTTGTAGTGATTGTAAACAGCAACAGCGACAGCACGTTTAGCCCTTTCCTGGTCAATAATATATTTATCCAATTCCTTTTTAATGCCATGAGGTTTCTGTATTTCAAAATTTAAATGATCATTATTTTGTCGAACTCCTTGAGTTAATATATCAGAAGCAGCAAAAACGCATCTGTCACAAATAAATCCGTCAATACCTTCGACTAGCATCTCAACATCATTTTCGAAACTTCCACAAAAGGAACATTGGTGCTTGGTTGCTGAATTGTTAGAATTCTTTGTCATTTTTTGCGTGTAACAATTTGATCAATAATTCCATATTCTAAAGCATTTTCAGCTGACATAAAATTATCTCTGTTTGTATCTTTTTGTATTGTTTTAACTGATTTTCCGGTGTTCTTACTAAGGAGTTTGTTTAATTTATCTCGCAAAAATAAAATTTCTTTTGTATGAATTTCAATGTCTGTAGCCTGTCCTTCTACGCCACCAAGTGGTTGGTGAATCATGATCCTTGAATTAGCAAGTGCAGACCGTTTTCCTTTAGTTCCGCTACTTAAAATTATTGCAGCCATACTTGCTGCTTGCCCCATACATATTGTTGCAACATTAGGTTTAATGTATTTCATAGTGTCAATTACACCAAAACCTGATGTGATAATTCCACCGGGAGAATTGATATACATAAAAATATCTTTTTCAGGATCTTCTGCTTCTAAAAACAAAAGTTGAGCAATAGTTAAACTGGCAACATGGTCATCTATTGGCATCCCCAAGAATATTATTCGATCTTTTAGAAGCCTAGAGTAAATGTCATAAGCTCTTTCACCGTGTCCAGTTTGTTCCACAACCATAGGTACTAACATATTGGTAATCTCTCCTTCACGATTTTTTGCTTTCCTTTCGCAAATCATCCATAGATTTAGTTTTTGTTTTGATTGTAGCAAAAGTAATTAATTTTTCATAAAGCTTATCGTCTAACAAATCTTCCTTAATACGAGACTTGTTGTCAGCAGTTTTATAGAATTTTTTTATTTGAACAGCTTGGTCAGGATTTTTCTTAACAAGATCATCCAGCTTTGTTTTTATATCATCATCTGTGACTTCTATTTTTTCTTTGGAAATCAATTTTTCTCTTATGAGATGCCATTTAATATTCCAATCAGCAACTTTATCATAAGACTTTTTAATCTCATCTTCATTGATTTTTTCTTGGTTGTAATTTTGTTTTTTTACATCTTCAATCACACTGTTTAGATAATGTTCTTTCATAGAATCTGGAACATCTGTGTTAGATTTATTTACAAAATAATCAGATATCAATTGGCGGACTTGTTTTTTGTGTTCATTTTCGAGTTCAGTATCAACTTGTGATTTAATCTTTTCTTTAAGATCATCAAGTGTTTTTAACGAATTATCAACAGTTTTAGCAAGATCATCATCCAACGGTGGCAATACCTGTTCTTCAACCTTATGTATTGTAACCTCGTATCGGATTTCTTTATCGTCATATTTAGGGTTTATTTTTATTATATCCCCAGATTTAGCTCCTTTAAAGGCAGATAAAACATCTCCCCCAAAAGCCCCTTCACCAAGTTGGATATAACGATTTTCTAGTTTTTTTCCAATGATTGCTACACCATTTTCATCTAGTTCCTGGAAATCACCCTGAATGTAATATCCAGCATCAGCTCCGGTTTCAATCTCTTTAATTGTTGAAAATTGTTCTTGATATTTTTTTAGTTCACTTTCAATGTCAAAATTCGTCGAAGTGTATTTTGTGGATTCAATTTTCAATTTCTTCTCGTAATCAGGTAAAGTTACTTTTGGAGCAATTTCAAAAGTTGCAGTAAAAACTAAATTATTTCCTTCAGAAAACGATAAATCTGCAATTTTTGCCTGATTTATAGGAACAATTTTTAATTCGGTTAATGACTTAAAATAATATTTATTAATCATTTTTTCACCAAAATCAAACTCAATTTTTGTGCCGATATTTTTCTTAATAATTTTGATTGGGACTTTTCCCTTTCGGTATCCCGGAAAACTAAAAGATTCTCGTACACCATTAACAGAATTTTGAAATTCATCTTGGAGTTCTTCCCACGGAACATTTACTGTTATTTGACGGGTAAAGTTATTTATATCTTTTATATTGGTGTTTAACTCAGCCACTCTTGTATATCCTCTATTAAAACTAGACAGCAAATTTACAGCAGTAATACAATCCGATACAAACAATAGAGTAAATGCGAAAATTTAGTAATTTTCTGAAATATGAAATTGTAGTTTCATA